>NZ_JBNUPE010000011.1:0-69354 GCF_050409585.1 Facklamia sp. P9177 | reverse complement strand
AAAGTAAAAAATAGAGTTGAGGCCTTCGGCCATCAACCCTATAAATTATAGAACCCTAATGGTTGCTTGGTCTCCTTTTCTTTTCTTCTCTTCTTGACACATATACTCTTGGTTATCGATGAATTAAAGCTTAATTATACAAAACATGCCATCAAAAAATTAGCCCTAAGAAAAGTTTTACGAATCAGGGGTAAGCTCGGCTTGAAACGTACAAAATTCTGGCGGAGTCACGTCGCTATAGCTCTTACGAAGGCACTGTGGGAACAATTGCTCCCAACCACCTCAATCGTCGCTTTAGTGTAAAATGAATGGCAACTGAAAGTTAAATTAGGGAAAAATTCTGCTTATTTAAGTCCTATTATGGATTTATTTAACTCTGAAATGATCGCTTGGAATCTTAGCGATCATCCAACCTTAGATTGGGTCATCAAGCCATTGACTGACGCTATTGCTATGATTAAATTGGTCTTTAGAAGCGTTATATTTGAATTTTTACAAATAAGTTAGTATGCTAAGGATAAGGAAAGTTCTAAAAGAACGATTTGTCTAAAGCAATTATTTTATAGTATTTATCACCACTATAAAGATAAATTGTACCTTAAAGCACCTTGAGTGTTAAAACTTTAAGAAAGAGGGATTTATATGAATAATGAACGAGATAAGCACAATGTTGAGCCTACTGTTGGAGGTCAGGGTAAGGTCGTTGTAAAGGATCCTACTAAAGATACTGGCAACCACACTTATACCTCACATCATGATCACCATATAGGACATCATCATCGGATAGGAGAAAACTTATCGTGGCGTGCTGTTTTCGCTGGATTAGTGACTTTCGTCGCTTTAAGCATGTTGTTCTCTTTAATTGGGGCAGCTATCGGACTTGGAGCTACTGACTTAACCGCTGTTAATCCATTAGATGGAGTTGGAATGGGCTTAATCATTTGGACGATTGTGTCATTAATTTTAAGTTTAGCCGGCGGAGGATTTATCGCAGGATACACTGCACACCGAGCTGGTATGGTTCATGGTTTCCTGACATGGGCTACAGGCCTAATTGTAGCAGTAGTATTGGCTTCATCAGCAGTGACAGGAACTTTCAATACAATTGGTGCTATGTTTGGTGCGACAACTAGTGCTGCTGGAGATGCAATAGGAAATGTTTCAAAAGCTGCAGGTAATTTATCTGAAGAAGTATTTAACGCTGTAGCAGATAACTTACAACTTGATACATCGAATTTAGACCAAGAAGTACAAGATTTACTAGAAGACACTGAAATTGAACAGTTGCAACCAGGTTATTTACAAAATCAGTTAGATGAAACGGTAACTGATATTCAAAATGCAGCTAAAAGCGTTGTGGTTGATGGAAAACCTGTTGAGCAAGCGATGAAAGATGTTTATACAAACATTGAAGATCGTATGGCTACAATTGACGAAGGTTTAGATGAAGATGCTTTATCGAATGCTATTGCTGATAATACTGATTTAAATGATGAAGAAGCAGAAGAAGCTACAGCTCACATTATGAAATCATATGAAGAAGCTCAAGCTCAAGCGAAATATTTACTTGCTAGCGCTGAAACTGAAATGAATCGCTTAGAAAGTGGAACAAAACAAGCAATTGACGAAGGTGTCGAAACAACAAATGATGTTATGAATGAAGCTTCTAAATATTCTATCTATGCTTTCATTGGATCTGTTTTGGGATTAGTAATTTCTGCCTACGCTGGTAAGATGGGTGCAGAAAAAGAATTAGAGCAAGATCAAGTTGTTATTAAATAATTTAGCCTGTAATTTACAATATTAAACTAATAAAGAGTCTACTGATTATAGTGACCCAAGAAGTTGGACCAGAGAGATGAGTACATGTTTTATGTGCTTGTCTCTCTTATTTTATTGTTTTCTAAGCAGCTTGAAGATTAGCGAGAAACCTATCGAGAGGCCAGCATGAGGCAGCAGGGAACTTAAATCTACTTATGAAGATACACTTGATTCAATAAGTGAATTAAATAAAGCTCAAAACAAACTATAATTATTAATGAGTGACTTTGGAGATGAAATAGGCAAAGTACTAGCTCTGATATTGCAAGTTGTAGCTGATATCTTACAATCAATTAGAGAATAGTTTTCTAAGCTTCCTAAGCCCGCAAAGGAGTTTGCCATTGTCATAGGATTGGTGGTGACCGCCTTAGGGGTCATAGCCCCGGTGTTTATGGTGTTATTAGCCGTAGCAACTGCGGCTCAACTATCGATTTTTGGCTTTATCAAAGCCTCGTTAGCTACTATAGCTCCGATTGCTCTAACAATAGTTGCAATAGTAGGTTTTGTTTTAGTAATCAATCAGCTTGTGTAATATATGTTTGACAACTCTAGAGCGTTGACGGAAATTCTTCATCGAATCTATTGTATTTATAAATTGGTTGTTTTATGATGTAGTTAATAAACCTTTTGTAGGAGAGAAAATGCCGAACAAGTCTTTTTTATGCAACTATTAAGCGTGAGTTCATTAATAATTTTCTGCATATCAATGTATTTATCTGTCGAAAGAGTCTCTTTTTCAGCTACAATAATAATGTATATTTTGAACAACATTGTTACTCTATCTGATAGAGAGATTCTTAAAGAAGTTAAAAATATTAACAAAAATCCAGATAAAGAAAATGAGAAATTCCAAGAAATATTAAGTATAGAAAACAAGAGGATTTTAACAATTAAAGCTGATTTTATTTTAATAGCTATCATATTTATATACGTGAGTTATTCACATAAACTTAAATTTTTAGAACCTAATATAATATTAATAGATGTAATTTTAAAAAGTATAGTAGTTATGTTAGGACTTTATACAGTTTATTTAAGTGGGAAACTTGATGGCCTCGAAAAAACTGATCAAGATATTGAAAATGAGGAAATTTCTAGAAATATTATCAGAGAATCTTATGGAAATAGTTTTCAACTTCAACGTGATAGAGAAGAATTCTATAAGGAAAAAAGTAAAGAGTTTATAAAAGAAAAAACCTACAAATATAGAAAGGGGCGATGATTTATGATAATAATAGCTCTGCTAAGTACTATTGTATTATGGTTTTCATATTTATCAGTTATTACTTTTTATCGGTTCAAAAGAGATGGCATAGTTTTTGCAAATCTTCTATCATATCTAGTATTTCCTTTAATAATATTACAATTACATATAAAAGTTGCTAACAGATTCTGTAACGCTTGGTCAAAAAAGTTAAAATTTATAGGTCTCTATTTTATAAATTATAAACAAAGTCTGATATTCTTCAGTGAATTATTATTAGAAAATGCTGCGCAGTTAGAAGCGACTGGATATTCACCAGTTTTATGTGAGAGCAAGAAAATAAAAAGAAAACCTTCGCCTTTCAAATTAGTTTATGAATGGGTTAAACTACCGAGCTCATCAGAAACTTTTAAAAAAGCTATTTATGCTCATTAAAACCAAGGTAATTATTTAAAAACCTCCCACTCATTCGAGAAGGAGGTTTTTTAATTAGTCGGGGTTTATTTTAAATCTTACGTGGTTTTTTACGTGGGTTGATTACTACTATTTGAAACAAAATAAAATAACCACCTCTAGAAAGCTTATAATATCAAGCTTTTTATCAGTAGTTAATTCCCTTTATTACTGTAAATGGAGACGATCGGTCTCGAACCGACGACCTCTACAATGCCATTGTAGCGCTCTCCCAACTGAGCTACGCCCCCAATATAGAAATACACATATATCTTACGCAATTTTGAAATATAAGTCAATAGTTGAAAAAACATTATCCTAATTGTTCCTAGAAGTAATAGTCGAATATAATTAATCCAATCAAAAGACTTTCTATTATATACGTTAAGTAGTTCTAAATAGAAAAAAGAGCAAGCTTGAGATAAATCAAGCTTGCTCTTTTTTGTAATTAATTTTAAATTATTATTCTGCTTCAGTTTCTTCAGCAGTTTCTTCTTCTGTTTCGTCTTCAGCTTTTTCTGCATCAGCATCTTCATTAGAGGTCATCTCTTCACCTGGTTTTTCAGGGACAACGATTTCGCCATTGATGATTTGTTGTTTGTAGTCTTCAACAGCTTTCTTAACTTCGTCAGTTAAGAATTCAGTTGTAAGGTCTACACCACCATCAGCTAAACCTAAAGTTTGAACGCCACCTTCAAAACCTTCAGCTTGTGTTTTTTCAGCAAATGCTTTCACTGATTCACCAACTTGTTTCAATGTAGATGTTAATGTTAAGTGACGCTCTTCACCGTCAATTTCAATTAAACCTTCAGCGTCTTGGTCTAAGTCTACACCAATTACGTATAATTCTTGAGAAGGATCGTTTGATACACGGTCTTTAGCTTCTGAGAATACACCTTGGCCAGTTCCACCAGCAGCATGATAAATGATGTCTGCGCCACTAGAGTAGATTGAAGCTGCTAGTTGCTTTCCTTTAGGAGCATCTGCAAAGTGACCAGCATACTCGATTGATATTTCGATATCAGGGTTAACTGTTTTAGCACCAGCTACAAAACCAGCTTCGAAACGGTCAATTACTTCAGATTCAACTCCACCGATAAAACCGATGTGGTCTGTCTTAGTAGTCATAGCTGCAGCAACACCTGCTAAGAAAGCTGCTTCGTTGTCTTTAAAGGTAATAGAAGCTACGTTGTCTTTTTCAACAACAGAGTCTACGATAACAAAATGTCCATCTGGGTTTTGTTCAGCTGCTTCATCAATAGCCGGTTGTAACTTATAACCAATACCAAAAATAAGGTTTGATCCACCTTGGATAGCTGCATTGATGTTTGTTACATAATCTGAATCTGACTTAGATTCAAGATAGAAGTAGCCACCAGGGCCTTCTTCTAATTCATTTTCTTCACCGTAAGCTTGTAAACCTTCCCAAGCAGATTGGTTGAATGATTTATCGTCCACTCCACCAACGTCAGTAATGATTACTGGTGAAATTTGTTCTTGAGCAACAACAGTTGCTAAAGGTAATGTAGCTGCACCTAGTGTTAAGGCAGCTGCCGATAGTGTTAATAATTTTTTCATAGAATACCTCCATTTGTTTTAACTATAATATACCTTTATAAGGTCGATAAAGCAAGCGTTTGCTTTCTAAGTTAATCACTCATGATCACATATAAAAGCCTCCAATTCAGGAATAACCCAAACTAGAGGCTAAAAATACTTTTGGAAGACACATTAGTTTTTCAATTGGTATTGAACCGCAATTTCTGCACCTAATTTTGCATTATTATAAACCAATTGGATATTAGTTTCTAATGAGCGTCCTTCAGTCAATTCAACAATTTTTGCTAATAAGAAGGGGGTGGATTCCTTACCATGAACGCCAGCTTCTTTTTCTTCAATTAAAGCTTGATCAATGATAGCATTGATTTCATCGTTAGGGATTTCGTATTCTTTAGGGATTGGGTTTGCAATCAATAAACCAGCTTGTAAATCTAGTTGATCAGCGGCTACCATTCGCTGGGCAATTTCTTCTGCAGAATCTGCCCTACTAGTCAAGCGGTAAGGTGAGGTTGAAGAATAAAAGGCTGGCAGGTAATCGGTTTGATAACCAGTAACCGGAACCCCTTTAGTTTCTAAGTATTCCAAGGTTCTTGGTAAGTCTAAAATAGCTTTAGCTCCCGCACATACCACGGTAACAGGAGTTTGGGCTAACTCTTCAAGGTCAGCAGATACATCCATGTGTTCAGTATATCCACGATGAACCCCACCAATTCCACCGGTTACAAACACTTTAATCCCGGCTAGATGAGCGCCAATCATGGTTGTAGCCACGGTAGTGGCTCCTAATTGCTTATTGGCAATTACTTCGGCTAAGTCTCGTCTGGATACTTTGACCACATCTTTTGCTGTAGCTAAGATTTCCAAGTCTTCTTCTTCTAAGCCAATTTTAAACTGCCCGTTCATGATGGCTATGGTTGCTGGAACAGCTCCGTGGTCACGAATAATTTGTTCCGTTTCTTGTGCCATTTTAACATTTTGTGGATAAGGCATTCCGTGTGAAACGATAGTTGATTCTAAGGCTACAATCGGTTTTTGTTGAATGATTGCTGCTTGAACCTCTTTAGAGATGGATAATAGGGGATGATTCATAGCATTAGCTGTTTCTTTATTATATGGTTGATTCATAGTTATATTCCTCTTTCTTTAAAATATTTGACAATTTCCAATCAATTGACGTTCTTCTTCAAACAGTTTCGCATTAAGATTTTTTCTAACTGTGGAAGGGGATTGTACAGTGTAATAAGAGTTAGTAATACCATAATGAATGGCTTCACTTGGAGCATATTCTTTTTTGAGCCCGTATATTAATCCCGCTACAAAAGAATCGCCAGCCCCTGTCACATCAACTAATCGAGGGTTATTAGGAGGTTGAAAATATAGAAACTCTTTCTTTTGATTCGAGTATAGCAATGGTTTAGTACCACGAGTGATAATGACATTTTCCACTCCTCGATCAATCCATAGCTCAGCGAGATATATAAAATCATCTTCCGTCTTAACTTTGTGATTAAAGTATTCTTCAGATTCATCCTGATTGACAATTAGCCATGTAATTCCTTTTAAATTCTCTGGCAGATGGTTCATTTTCGGTCCGGAAACTGGAATAACCACCAGAGGTATTTGCTGTTTTTTCGCTATATTCATCACTTGTTCAACGGCAGATTGAGTGAGATTAAGATCCATAGCAATGAATTGACAATTTTCAATTTGTAAATGGAAACTAGTAATCCATTCAGCATTCATTTGATCACAGATTTCCATATCAGCAAAGGCTACTTCCATTTGACCTGTTTCATCGAGAATGGCTGTGTAGGAGGACGTATTGTGATTTTCTAAGGATTTCACATGGTCTAAATTCACAAAGGGCTGAGTAATAGCCTTAATTTCTTCAAAATCAGCATCGATACCTGCTAAAGATAGTAAACTCACTGAGAGTTCCATCCTTCCGAGGTTTTCTGCTACATTTCGTGCAACTCCTCCAACAGTCACTGTTGAGTTAACAGGATTAGAGGTGGATTTGAGTAAAGGTGTTTTTAACTGAAAGATACGGTCAATATTCATAGCTCCGATACAAAAAATATCAGCTGGTTCATTGACAATATAGGCTCTACCTTGCAGGTAGCGCTTTTGCGTAAGTGATGACACAATATTAGCTAGAGTAGATCGATTAATACTCAAAATTTCAGCAAGTTTAGTTTGAGTAAGAAAAGGGTCTTGCTTAATTAAATCCAAAACACGCTTTTCATTTGAGTTGAGTCTGATGATAATACCTCCCACTGACAACAATTGTCCTTATTTAAGATTCTTGTCTTAATTATACCTTTAAATTAATAGAATACAAGTCTTAATTAAACGAAACTTGAGAAGTATATTGACAAGAACTATAATACAATCACTCAATTAAGCGATTAAAGAGAGGGGCTTTATTTTGTTAAACGACCGATATATAATGGCAATCGATCAAGGAACGACATCTACTAGAGCAGTCATAGTGAACCATCAAGGTGAATTTATAGCCAGTGCTCAAAAAGAATTTCAACAATTTTTTCCTCAATCTGGTTGGGTAGAACAAGATGCTAATGAGATTTGGCAATCCGTTCAGTCCGTCATTTCTCAAGCTTTGATTAATGGTAATATTCAACCTAAGCAGATAGTAGCAATTGGAGTCACTAATCAAAGAGAGACGACAGTCATTTGGGACCGTGAAAGCGGAGAGCCTATCTATCACGCGATTGTCTGGCAATCGCGGCAATCAAGCGAAATATGCCAAGCGCTTAAAAAGAGTGGCTATGAAGATATTATTAAGAAAAAGACAGGCTTACCGCTTGACCCTTATTTTTCAGCGAGTAAAATTCGTTGGATTTTAGACCATCTTCCAACTTCTCAAATAAGAGCAGAAGCTGGCGACTTAGCCTTTGGCACAATAGATTCTTGGTTGATGTGGAAATTGTCAGGTGGCAGACACCATATTACGGACTATTCTAATGCTTCGCGTACCCTTTTATTTAATATTGAAACTCTGGAATGGGATCGAGAGCTTTTAGACATATTCAATATACCTGCTCAACTATTACCCCAAGTGGTATCAAATTCTGAAATATACGGAAAAACAGCCACCTATCATTTTTACGGTCACGAAATACCATTAGCTGGTATGGCTGGAGATCAACAAGCAGCATTGATTGGTCAACTCGCCTTTGATAAAGGGCAAGTTAAATCAACTTATGGAACAGGTGCCTTTATATTGATGAATATTGGGAATGAGCTAAAGCTGTCTAAGCATGCGCTATCTACTTCTATCGCTTATAAATTTCCTAACCAATCTCCAGTATACTGTATTGAGGGCTCTATATTCGTAGCGGGTTCAGCTATTCAATGGTTACGAGATGGATTAAGGATGATTGAAGAATCTTCTGAATCTGAGGAACTCGCCCAACATTCAAAAAACGAAGATGAAGTATATGTGGTGCCAGCTTTCACGGGATTAGGAGCTCCTTATTGGGATTCTCAGGCTAGAGGAGCTGTGTTTGGCTTAACTCGTGGCACTGATAAAGCTGACTTCGTTAAAGCGACCTTGCAATCTTTAGCTTATCAAGTGCGCGACATCATTGATGTAATAAAGGATGAAATGGGGGTCGTCATTCCAGAATTAAAAGTCGATGGAGGCGCTTGTAAAAATAATTACTTGATGCAGTTTCAAGCAGATATTTTAAATACGGCAGTAACACGCTTATCCAATCTTGAGTCCACGGCATTGGGGGCTGCTTTTCTAGCAGGCTTAGCAGTAGACTATTGGCAGTCTATTGAAGAAATCCAAAGCTTAGTTAAACCCGCTATAACTTTTAAACCGAAAATGTCAATAAATCGCAGTGAAGATTTATATGAAGGTTGGAGAAGGGCTGTTCAGTCGACGCGACATTTTAGTAACAAGCGGAACTAGTTTAATTTAGCTTTAGAATAAGAAAATAATGAGAAATCAATAAGGATTTAATCATAATTACGATTGTATTTGCTTTAAACCTGGAAGCGTTTTATAATATAGTAAAAGTATTAAGGGGGAACTATAAGTGGTACAAAGCTTACATGAATTTTTATCAGCAGCAATTGCAGAAAAGAAAGAAAAGAATCTCTATAATGAAATCGAAGCCTTATCTTCTGCAAACGGCCCAATCATTGAAATTAACGGACAAGAGCTCATTAATTTATCATCAAACAACTATCTTGGTTTAGCAACTTCCGAACGTTTAAAAGAGGTAGCTAAAAAAACTATTGATAAGTATGGAGTGGGAGCAGGTGCGGTTCGTACGATTAATGGTACGATGGATGTCCACAATATTCTAGAAAAGAAAATTGCAGAATTTAAGAAAACAGAAGCTGCAATAGCTTTTCAATCAGGCTTCAATTGTAATATGGCTGCTATTTCTGCCATCATGAACAAAGAAGACGCTATTCTTTCAGATGCATTAAACCACGCTTCAATCATTGACGGCTGTCGTTTATCACGTGCTAAAATCATTCCAGTGAAACATCAAGACATGGATGATTTACGTGCAAAAGCTAAAGAGGCAACAGAATCAGGCTTATACAAAAAAGTAATGTACATTACAGACGGTGTTTTCTCAATGGATGGCGACGTAGCTAATATTCCAGAAATTGTTGAAATTGCAGAAGAATTCAACTTAATTACTTATGTTGATGATGCGCACGGATCAGGAGTAATGGGTAAAGGTGCGGGTACAGTTAAGCATTTCGGTCTATCGGATAAGATTGACTTACAAATTGGAACCCTTTCAAAAGCTCTTGGTGTAGTAGGTGGTTATGTTGCGGGTTCACAAGAATTAATCGACTGGTTAAAAGTAGCTGGACGTCCATTCCTATTCTCAACTTCATTAACACCGGGGGATGCTGCAGCTGCTACTGAATCGATTAATATCTTAATGGAATCATCAGAATTACACGATCGCCTATGGGAGAATGGTAACTATCTTAAAGCTGAATTAAAAGCATTAGGCTTTGATATTGGCAACTCGGAAACACCAATTACACCAGTTATTTTAGGTGAAGAAAAATTAGCTCAAGCCTTCTCTAAACGGTTAAGAGAAGAAGGAGTCTATGCTAAATCAATTGTCTTTCCTACAGTACCACTCGGAACTGGTCGTGTGAGAAATATGCCAACAGCTGCACATACTAAAGAGATGTTAGACCAAGCAATTACCATCTACGAAAAAGTTGGTAAAGAATTAGGCGTAATCTAGGAGGGAATCATGAAAAAAATCTTAATTACTGGTGCATTAGGCCAAATCGGTTCGGAATTAGTTGTTAAGTTAAATGATATGTATGGTGAAGAAAATGTCGTACCTACAGATATCCGTGTAGTAGAGGGAAATGAAGTCTGTAATCATCCTAACTTTGCTATTTTAGATGTAATGGATATGGACGCATTTATGGCTATTGCTAAAAATCACGAAGTAGACACATTAATTCATATGGCTGCTTTATTATCAGCTGTTGCAGAAGAAAAGCATTTATTAGCATGGGATATTAACATGCAAGGTTTAGTAAATGGATTAGAAGTTGCTCGTTCATTAGAGCTTCAATTTTTTACACCTTCATCTATTGGTGCGTTTGGTCCAGACACACCAAAAGTTGGTACACCTCAAGATACTATTCAACGCCCAACAACAATGTATGGAATTACTAAGGTAGCAGGTGAGTTACTGTGTGATTATTACTATACTCGCTTTGGTGTGGATACTCGTGGCGTGCGTTTCCCTGGTTTAATATCTTACGTAACACCTCCAGGAGGTGGAACAACTGACTACGCAGTGCAAATCTATTATGATGCGATTAAGTATGGTAAATATGTCTGCAATATTCCTCAAGGTGTAAAAATGGACATGATGTACATGCCAGATGCTATTCAAGCAATCATTGATTTAATGGAAGCTGATGCTGATAAGTTGGTTCATCGCAATGCTTTCAATATTTCAGGTATGTCATTCGAGCCTGAAGAAATTGCGGCATCAATCCGTAAAGTCATGCCAGACTTCGAAATGACTTACGATGTGAATCCAACTTTAGAGCGCATTGCGAAATCTTGGCCAGATGAAATGGATATTTCAGCTGCTAAAGAAGAATGGAACTTTAAAGCAGAGTATGATTTAGATAAGATGACAGTGGATATGCTTGAGAAATTAAAAGCTAAACAATAATTTTTGACTTAATAGCGTTGGCTTGTTTACCAACGCTATTTTTCATTCATAAATAATAATTATGAATAAATTGTGAACAAAATTAGAAGAGTGTTCGTTTGTGGATTAAAAAGTAAACTCCGACAAACACTGATATAAAAGCATCTACAATAGGGATGGGAATAATATTCTTAAAAAAATCATCATTATTTCTAAGCAAATTACTAGCATAAATAGAATATAGGATGTATGATGAAGACATACTAGAAGAACAAAGGAGCGATTTTATAATGAAAAAATCTTTTAAAAAATTAGTTTTAATTTCAATGAGCGCTATCACCTTAGGAGCTATAGCTCCAACTGTATCTATCTTTGCTCAAGAAGATAGTGAAACAACTGTGGACTCAATGATTGAAGATTCTATGGAAGAAACAACAGTTGAAGAAGATGAAGAAGAAGTAAGTCCAATGCAGAAAGCTTTGGAAGAAATCGTTAAAAAGTATCAAGAAGATTATCCAGAAGTTGGAATTAATCGTATTATCATCCAACCTTTAGAAGAAGATGAAGAAGATGATCTATCTGTCAAAGTCGAGTCAGAAATGGGAATGGCTGATGACGAATCTGAAGAAGAAATGACCCAAGATGAAATGTCAGATGAAGAAATGACTGAAGACGAAATGGATGAGGTAGATCCATTTAAAATTACGATTGAAGGTACAGATGAAGAAGCAATGGAAGATGTAACTGTTTCTTATGATGCTCGTACGAAAGAAGAAATCCCTGAAGACGAAAACGAAGTTGAAGATAGGATGTCTGAAGCTGAAGATACTATGGATGACATGATGTCAGATGCAGAAGATGCAATGGATGATATGATGTCAGATGCAGAAGATGCAATGGATGATATGATGTCAGACAATGAAGAAAGCGAATCTGATACTGAAGAGGAAATGTCTGATGAGCCTTTAGCTACTATTGATTTTGAAGATCTTGCTGGTTTTGACGAAATTAAAGAAGCCGCTGAAGAAGAAGCTGGCATGGGTGAAGCATTAGAATTTGTTTATTCAGTTAATGAAGAAACAGATGTCACTGAAGTGGCCGTATTTGTTTATGAAAACACTGAAGAACCAACCGAAGGAAAAATGATGACCATTACTTTAGATGCTACAACTTTAGAAGTTCTAAAAGTTGAAGGCAGTGAAGTTGAAGAAGCGGTAGATAGTGAAGGGAATGCAGTAACTAGTCCCCAAGAGTCAAACAATGGTGGTCAAGATGCTCCTTCTAACGAAGAAACAACTACAGAGGAATCTGAAGGACATGAAGAAACAACTACAGAGGAATCTGAAGGAAATGAAGATTCAGATACAACAGAAGAAAATGAAGAAACAACTTCTGAACAATAATTTTATATGAATAGACGTAAAAAAAGTCCGAGCAATTTGCTCGGATTTTTTTTAAAGATTGGATAGTAAATTACAAAGGTCCTGTTCAAATTGGATTGCTTTAAGATAGGGATGATCATTCCTACCAGGTTTGTTATGGACATTAAAGTAAATAGCTTGCCAACCACTATTTAAAGATCCTTCGATGTCATTGGTCTAATCAACTCTACTATAAATAATTTCATCTTTTGCGCAAGCAAGTGAGTTAGTAATTTTATTGAAAATTTCAACATCAGCTTTCGAATAAGCCAAGTTTTCCGATATGAAATTTTGATCCTCATCAAAGTATTGCCTTAAGCCGAGCACTTCAATTTTACTCCTTTGACCAGCATTGGCTCCTTTAGTCAGTATAAAGAGTTCTACAGAACTTTCTTTAAGGTGGAGCAAGCATTCATGAAAATTTGGACGAAGCGTTAGATATTTTTTGCAATCCTTGTATAGATCAAGAAAACTATGAGCTGGATCTAAGTGAATTTCATGCTCGAAAGTGCTAAAAGCATCAATAGTCCGCTGCAATTGATAATGAAGTTTACTACAGTTATCGGCAATAAAGGATTGGTAAAGATTTTTCGAATAATGCTGGTAGACAGGATTAAAAGAATCAAAGGGGATGTTATAAGAGTTGTCTGATTGAAAGGCTTCATATACCTGCTGATAAATGGCACTTCGATCATAGAGTGTATCATCTAAGTCAAAACCTATTGCTTTAATCAATTTTAAACTCCTATATAAACTTATCTATCTCATCACAGCATAGTTATTAGCAAAATTATTCTATAATTTTCAAAAACAAGTATAATATGTAGTAAGAGGAGTGATGGTATGAGTAAATACTATAAAGCAAAGCAAATTATATTAGATAGTTCAGTAGTTGAGGAAGCCTTTCTTGAAGTAACAGATGAGGGTAAGTTTGGCGAAATTGTGAGTGATTTGCCAGCAAATGTTGAGCGAATAAAAGATTATGAGAATCTGATAATTGCTCCTGGTTTAGTGGATACACATATCCACGGCTATCAAGGTTACGATATTATGGATAATGATCCTGAAGGTCTGCGCCATATTTCTGACCAATTATTGACTTGCGGAGTGACCTCCTTTTTGCCAACAACTTTAACCGATTCGATTGAGCGTTTAAATGCAGTATGTTCGATGATCAAAACAAATTATCAAACCTGTCAGGGAGCTAAAGTCCGAGGAATCTTTTTAGAAGGACCTTTCTTTACAGAAAAATATAAAGGGGCACAAAATCCCAAATACATGAGTGATCCCTCGATTGATGCATTAAGTGAATGGATAAAATTGTCAGGGGGTTTAGTCAATAAAATTGCAATTGCACCAGAACGTCAAGGAGTCATTCCATTTATTGAATATGCCAAAGCCCAAGGAGTCCATACTGCTCTTGCCCATTCAGATGCTAGTTATGATCAAGCAAAAGCTGCAGTAGAGGCAGGTGCTGATATTTTTATTCATTTATACAATGGTATGTCAGGTTTGCACCATCGCAATCCTGGTATGGTTGGCGCGGCACTTAGCTTGAAAGATGTTTTTGCTGAAATCATAGCCGACGGCCACCATGTTCACCCAGCTGCTATTGAAATTGCACTTAAAGCTAGAGGACTAGAAGAGACAGTTTTAATTACTGATTGTATGCGAGCCGGTGGCATGGGAGAAGGCATCTCCCGTTTAGGTGAGTTTGATGTAATGGTAAGCGAAGGAACAGCGCGATTAGTTGAAGGAGGAAGCCTCGCGGGCTCTATTCTAGAACTGATACAAGGCGTTCAAAACATGATTAAATGGGAACTAGCAACAGTCGACCAAGCAATTCGGATGGCGAGTCTAAATCCAGCGCGTTCTGTCGGAATTCAAGCTGAATGTGGCTCAATAAGAAAAGATATAGCAGCTGATTTTATTGTTCTTAATCAAAATGCTGACTTACAAGCAACCTACTTAGATGGCCAATTAAGATATCGAGTATAGAATAATCCCCAAGAAACCCCTCTTGGGGATTTTATTTTACTTTATTTTTTATCATTTTCTGGCATGAAGGTTAATTGATAGCGATCATTGAAAAAAGTACGAATAGCTAAATGAGCGGAAGTTGCTGAGACCAGTGAAGTGGTACCTAATAAAGTAAAGGAGATCATCATTTGATACATAATTGCCTTGGTTGGATCGACACCGGCAAAAATTAAACCCGACATCATACCCGGCAAGGTGACAACTCCTGTAGTTTTCACGCTATCGATGGTTGGCTGAATACCAGATTTAACGGCCAGTTTTTTAATATGCGTGCTAGCTTGCTGTGGACTTGCTCCTAAGGCTAGCATTTCTAGAAATGCCTGTCTATGATCTTCAAAAAGCTGTTTCAAATTTCTATAGGTTAAACCGAGAGCCGTCATGGCCGTCCCAGAAATCATCCCTGTGATTGGAACCACTTGGGAAGGGGTAAATTTTAGAGAACCAGATAAGACTAATATTGCTAAACTAGTGAGTGATCCAATTCCGATTGCTGATAAAGAAATGGCGAAGGCTTTATTTATTCCTTTACCGTGCTTAGAAGCATTCCAAGCGGCATTGAAAATAATAACCGCAACCATGGCTACAGTAAGCAAAGCGTTATCGATAGAGAAGACTTGTTCTAAGACATAGCCTACAATTAATAATTGTAAAATAACTCTTACTATGGCAATCAATAAATCTTTCCAAAGGTCCAGTTGTTCTTTATATGAAATATAAAAGGTTATTAAAACAAGGGAAAAAGAAAGGGCTAAAGTAAGCGGACTAACTTGAAGATTCTGAGTCATTATTCTTCCTCGCTTTCATCGATATTTTTCGATATATAAACTTCGCGATTAGCAAGCTGGTGGTCCTTGTCTAAATGACTAATTAAAAGAGTAGTAATTCCTTCTTTGTCAATATAGTTGAGTAGCCAACGCCATAGTATTTCTCTGGTTCTTTGATCAAGAGCAGAGGTAATTTCATCTAATAATAAAATTTCCGGCGGAAAAATTAAATTTCGAATAAGAGCAACCCGTTGTTTTTCTCCTCCAGATAAACTATTAATTTCTTTGCTTAAATAATCGCTTGAAAGTTCTACTTCTTGCAATAATTGAACAATACGATCTTTATCAGCGGGTAAATCGCGAATTTCATAAGGGAAGGACAAATTATCCCATACATCTCGACCAAACAATTGAGCTGTTTGGAAGCAGTAGGAAATTTTTTGTCTCAGTTCAATGGGTGGATACTGGTCAATTTCTTTCTCTTCAAAAAAAATAGACCCTGATCGGCTTAGGTTAGGGGCATTTAAGTAAACAATTTCTTTTAAGAGGGTTGATTTTCCTGATCCAGAAGGGCCATTGATAGAAACAAAATCCCCTTTTTCAATCTTAAAAGACAAGTCAGAAATAATTGTTTTCTTTGAACTTTGAATAGTAAGATCTTTGACTGTAAGAATATTTGACATAATATACTCCTTTTTAGAATCATTATCATTTATTTTAACATGAGGGTGACTCTTATTAAAGCTAACTAGAAAAAAGTTGAAGCCTTTGGCTTTAATTGCCTTAGGCTTCAACTTTAGGAGTCTGTTGATTAGAAAGAGCTAAATCAATTAACTCATCAGTCAACCAATCGTTTTTAACTAATAAGGGGCCGTGAAAATAACTGCCAAAAGTATTGCGGTAATGGGTCCCTTCAGTTTGGTCTTTACCATTATTCCCATATCCTTGAATGACTTTTCCGAAAGCTTTTTGATTTTTTCCTAAATGAGTCACACCATTGTGGTTCTCGAACCCGATGAGTTCGCGCTTAAAATAGTCAGAATAGATTTTGGTATCACCGGTAAAGCGGTGGTTGATTTGTCTTTCAGTAAAATGGTCAAGAATACCAAGTCCCGGTATTTTTTCTCCTTTAGCATTAACATAATAATGACCTAAGAGTTGATAACCACCACAAATTGCTAGAACGACACCATCTTTTTCAATGAATTCTTGCAAACCAGGTCGGATGGATTGGATCTGTTTAGCAATTACCTTTTGCTCGTAATCTTGTCCACCACCAAAAAAGACTAAATCATAGGCAGTAGGATCAAAAAGGTCATCAATTGTTACCACTTCAGTTAATACATCCATCCCTCTTTTTTGGGCATGGTATTGAAGCATCAGTAAATTTCCATTATCACCATATGTATTAAGTAAATTACCATATAAGTGACAAATTCTAAAAGTTTTCATTCACTTCTTCCTCTCAATGATTTAGATAGCCCTGCTTTTTTAGTTCTTCTCTTAATTGAAGCATGGCAGTATAAGTTGCTAAAACATGAATGTTTTCTGTGTTGGCTTGCTCAATCAGCTGGAAAATTTCTTCTATTGAGTGAGCTTTTTTAATTTGATTTTCATCAATTCCCGCAACAACAATTCGCTTGGTCAAATCATCTACTTTATCACCAGCGGTGATGACTTCAGCGACTGGCATGGTCTTTAATCGTTCATAATTACCGTCCCAAATCCATGAAACATCTGTCCCATCAGCATATTGATTATTTAGAATATTGACTAAAGTGAAGGGTTGATGATCAAAAGTAATCAGTTCTAGTACTTGATCTAAACCAACCGGATTTTTCACCAAATTAAGTAGAACCTTTTTGTCTTTTATTTGAATACTTTCTTGTCGACCAAATACTTTCTTAGCTTTTTCAAAAGCTTGTCGAATCTCACTATCATCTAACCCTAGCTCTCTAGTCAATGAATAAGCGGCTAAAGCATTATAAATATTATACTTACCAGCAACTGGTAAAGTGAAGGACTGGCCATTAATCGAAAATTGGGAGTGGGTAAGCGCCAGCTCATTAATTTGATCGACGGTATAAGTTAATTTGGGACGTTTAAAACCACAATGTTCGCAATAATATTTACCTAAATTAGCATAAGTAATCATTTTATAGGTTAGGATATGATCGCATATTGGGCAAAGTAAACCATCGGTATTATGATGCGGAACAATCCGTTCATCCTTTTGATGATCAAAACCAAAGAAAATTTTCTCATTTTCTATTTCTAATGAATTAAACATTGGTAGATCGCCGTTGGCAATAATTTTGGCTGTAGGCACACTTTTAGCAGCATTTTTTAATAAATCAAAAATAGTATGAAGCTCACCAAAACGATCCAACTGGTCGCGGAAAATATTTGTAAAAACAAAATACTCCGGTTGGATGGCTTTAACCACATGGCTTAAAGAGCCTTCATCGACTTCTAAAATGGCTATTCCTTTTTGGCCATCTTTTAAGCGAGGGGCTTGTAAAAACGTAGTTACTATTCCTTGATGCATATTTGATCCAGAGGGATTGGTAATGACTAAGGGCTCTACTTCTTTTAAAATTTCAACAATTAAAGAGGTTGTTAGCGTTTTTCCGTTTGTGCCAGTAACAACCACAACTTGATAATTGTTGGCTAATTCTTTTAAGAGATCGGGTTCTATAGTAAGGGCAATTTTTCCAGGTAAGGAGGACCCTCCTTGAGTGAATTTAGTTAATAAATAACGGCTTGTCTTTCCAATAATACGAGCGATTTGGCTACGTAATGGCATACTACCACCTCAACTTTTCATAATATACAAGTAATATTATTCTATCAGTCCTCAAGTAAATTTGGAAGAAAGAATCTCTTTTGACAAGTGATAGGATGTGATAGAATAGAATAGTGTGTGAAGGATTGACTTTCTAAATAAAAATAACCTATTATGAATAGGTTGAATTAAACTACAGACAAGAGGAGCATGGTAATGGCTAAGTTTTATTTTAAATATGGAGCAATGAATTCAGGTAAATCAATAGAAATTATTAAAGTTGCTCATAACTATGAAGAACAAAACAAAGCTGTGCAAATCTATACTTCAGCAATAGATAACCGTGACGGGGTAGGGATTGTTTCTTCACGAACAGGTTTCAATCGACAAGCTATTCCGATTTCTGATGAGGATAACTTTTATGAAAAGATTAAGGCTTCTCACCAAAAAGACCGCCTTTTTTGTGTCTTGGTTGATGAGGCACAATTCTTAAAGAAACACCATATCATTGAATTAGCTAAGGTTGTCGATGAGTTAAATATTCCGGTCATGGCCTTTGGTTTGAAAAATGATTTTACCAATGAACTATTTGAAGGGTCAAAATATTTGCTCCTTTATGCTGATAAAATCGAAGAAATTAAAACAATTTGTTGGTTCTGTCATAAAAAAGCCACTATGAATTTAAGGTTTCTTGATGGTCAACCAGTTTATGAAGGAGACCAAATTCAAATAGGGGGCAATGAAGCTTATTTGCCTGTTTGTCGTAAATGTTATAAAAACCCTGGAAAAATTTAAAAAAAGACTTTAATAAGTAGATTGAGGAGAATGTCATGTTTGAACAATTAGATCAATTAATCTTCCGTTTTGAGGAAGTAATCGAAATGATGAGTGATCCAGAAATTATATCTGATTCGGATCGATTAAGAAAGTTATCGATTGAGGAATCCGATTTAAGACCCAAGGTAGCTAAAATTCGTCGTTATAAACAAGTCAATGAAGAACTATCAGATACAGAAGAAATGTTAGCGGGCGATTTAGACCCTGATATGGCAGAATTAGCCAAGTTAGAACTTTCTGATTTGAAGGAAGAAAAAGATCAATTAGAAGAAGAAATTAAATTGATGATGTTGCCAGAAGATCCTAATGATGGCAAAAACATTATCATGGAAATTCGAGGAGCAGCCGGTGGGGATGAAGCACAACTATTTGCAGGGGATCTTTTAACCATGTACTCCAAGTTTGCTGAAGCCCAGGGCTGGAAAGTCGAACTAATGTCAGCCAATATTACAGGCATTGGAGGATACAAAGAAGTAACCTTAATGATTACAGGCGAAAAAGTCTACTCCAAACTAAAATTCGAAAACGGTGCACATAGAGTGCAACGTGTACCAGAAACCGAATCGCAAGGTCGGGTTCATACATCCACTGCTACAGTAGTGGTAATGCCTGAACAAGAGGAAATCGATTTTGATTTAGATGAAAATGATATCCGTGTGGATATTTATAATGCTTCTGGTGCTGGTGGACAGCACGTTAACAAGACAGCTTCAGCTGTTCGAATGACTCATATCCCAACAGGAGTTGTGGTAGCTATGCAAGATGAGCGATCACAATTAAAAAATAGAGAAAAAGCCATGAAAGTATTAAGAACACGTGTTTACGATATTCTGCAGTCTGAAAAGCAAGAAGCTTTTGATTCTGAAAGAAAGTTGGCAGTAGGTACTGGAGACCGATCTGAACGAATTCGCACATATAATTATCCACAAAACCGTGTGACCGACCATCGGATTGGCTTAACCATTCAGCAACTCGATTCTATTATGCAAGGCAATATCGATGAAATCATTGATGCCCTTGTTGTATATGACCAAACGCAAAAGTTGGAGGAGCTCAATGGTCAAGGAGCATAAAGAACTAACTTTAAATGAAGCCCTCCAAAAGGCTTCATTTTTTTTGAATCAACACGGCCACGATGCAAATTTGGCGCGCTATTATTGGATGCAGTTGTTTGATTGGGATTTAAGTCAGACCGTCAAGTTTTTAAATCAACCGATTTCACAAGGTCTAGCCAGCCAATTTGATTCTGCTCTCCACCGGATAGTAAATGATGAACCGATACAGTATATTAGCGGCTACACTTATTTTATGGACCACAAATATCAGGTAAGTCCGGCTTGCTTGATCCCACGAGAAGAAACGGCTGGTTTAGTTGAAAAAGCGCTGGCTTATATGCGTCAGCTGCCTCCAGGCAAAGTAATCGATTTAGGAACCGGCTCAGGCATAATTGCTATTGAATTAAAGAAAGCTTTACCAACTTGGGAAGTATATGCTAGTGATTTCTCACAAGCAACCCTTCAACTAGCTAAGAAAAATGCTAATGACCATCAAGTGAATATTCAATTTGTCCATTCAGACTTGATGCAAGCCTTTAAGCCAGATTTTCAATTTGATGTATTCGTTTCTAATCCGCCATATATTGCTCAAAGTGAGTTGGATTTAATGGATGCTTCTGTAAAAAAATATGAACCACAATCCGCCTTGTTTGCGGAAGATGAAGGTTTAGCCATTTATAAAGCTTTAGCTAAGCAATTACCTTCACACTTAAAACCAAGAGCCGGTGTTTTTTTGGAAATAGGTTTTGCCCAAGGTCTGGCTGTTAAGACGATATTGCAAGACGCTTTTCCAGCGGCTTTTATTCAAATTGGACGTGATTTTGCGGGTAAAGATCGATATGTATCTTTGATGCGAGAGGAGGATTTAAATGAAGACTCTAATTTTTGATAAGCAAAGCTTGCCTCAAGCAGCAGAACTACTAAAAAAGGGGGAATTAATCGCTTTTCCAACCGAAACGGTTTATGGATTAGGGGCTATTGCCACAAATCCAGTAGCTGTGGCAAAAGTCTTTAAAGCAAAGGGCCGTCCTAATGACAACCCCTTAATCGTGCATGTTGCCAATCAAGATCAAGTTGAAGAACTAGTGAATGAAATCTCCCCCATCGCTCAATCATTGATGGATAGTTTCTGGCCGGGACCTTTAACGATTATTTTTCCACTTAAAAAAGGCAAAGTAGCTGATAATGTGACTGGCGGTAAGCAAAGTGTAGCTATTCGGATGCCTAATCAGTCTCTCACCTTAGAATTAATTGGCTTAGTGGGAACCCCACTAGTAGGTCCGTCAGCAAATCTATCTGGCAAACCAAGTCCGACGAGCTTGGCGCATGTACTACATGATTTTAGAGGTGTAATTGCTGGAATTCTAAATAATGGCCAAGCTTTAACGGAGGTGGGTATTGAGTCGACAGTTGTCTATCCCCATGAGGATAGAGTGGATGTTTTACGACCAGGCCATATCACGCCTAGTCAGATTCAAGCTAAAACAGCCTGTCCTGTTCAGGTTGTTTCTGAAAAAATGCAATTGGCTAATTTAAATGTAGCTTCCCCAGGAGTCAAATATCGTCATTATAGTCCCAAACAACCGGTTTACCTGATAGCATTTCCGAGAAAAATAGAAGAATGGGTTGAATTAGTCAATAAAGAATCGATGAAGATAGGCATTTTGGCTGATAATGCTATTATTGATGGTTTGAAAGAACGGCCCCAGGTTGTCGATAGTTATTCATTGGGTCAACCGAATGACTGGCAGAGCGCTTCACAACATTTATTTTCTGGACTTAGGGCTCTAGAAAAAGGTCCGGCAGAGAAAATTTATGTTCAAGGATTAGAAAATGATGAGAAAACACTTGCTTTCATGAATAGGGTTACGAAAGCGTCGTCATTTATGTTATAATTAAACTACAACTAAATGTTGTAACTATTTTTTTGGAGGGTGTATATATGTCAAATATTAATGCAGAAGTTTTTGAGGTAATTGAAAAAGAACGCCAACGTCAAACGCATGGTATCGAATTAATTGCTTCAGAAAACTTTGTATCTGAAGATGTTATGAAGGTTCAAGGGTCAATCCTAACCAATAAATATGCTGAAGGATATCCAGGACGTCGTTATTATGGTGGGTGTGAATACGTAGACATCCTAGAACAATTAGCAATTGATCGTGCCAAAGAATTATTTGGCGCAACTTATGTTAACGTTCAACCTCACTCAGGTTCTTCAGCTAACTTAGCTGTTTACCGTGCCTTCTTAGAACCAGGAGATAAAGTATTAGGTATGGACTTATCTCAAGGTGGGCACTTGACTCACGGTTCACCAGTTAACTTCTCTGGTCAATCATATCATATGTTAGCTTATGGTCTTGATGAAAATGAACAGCTAGACTATGACACTTTAGAAAAAATTGCGCGTGAAGAGAAACCAAAAATGATTATTGCGGGTGCTTCTGCCTACTCACGTACAATCGACTTTGAAAGATTTGCAAAGATTGCTAAAGAAGTTGGCGCTATTTTAATGGTTGATATGGCGCATATCGCTGGTTTAGTAGCGGCTGGTTTACATCCAAATCCACTTCCTTACGCGGATGTAGTTACAACTACTACTCACAAGACTTTAAGAGGTCCTCGTGGTGGCATGATCTTAACTGCTAAAGAAGAATATGGTAAGAAATTAAACTCTGCTATCTTCCCAGGAATCCAAGGAGGACCTTTAGAGCACGTTATTGCAGCTAAAGCAGTTGCTTTTGGTGAAGCTTTACAACCTGAATTTAAAGAGTATGCACAACAAGTTATTAAGAATGCCGCTGCTATGGCAGAAGTATTTAACGAGAGTGGCTTACGCGTTATCTCAGGTGGTACAGATAACCACTTAATGTTATTAGACTTAACAAGCTTTGATGTTTCTGGTAAGTGGGCACAAAACCGCTTAGAAGAAGTTGCAATCACTGTTAATAAGAACTCTATTCCAAATGACCAACGTTCATTTGTTGAAACATCAGGTATCCGTGTGGGAACACCAGCAATTACTTCAAGAGGTATTAAAGAAGATCAAGCACGTGAAATTGCTGAAATTATTGTTAAGGCTCTTAAAGCCGAAGAGTCTGAACTTGCTGAACTACGTAAGCAAGCAGAAGCAATTGTAGCTGACAAGCCTCTTAACGCTTATCACTAAGATACTTTAGATTAGGAGGAAAAAGAATGGCAAAATTTACGGTAGTTGATCATCCCTTAATTCAACATAAACTAACCATTATTCGCGATAAGAATGCTTCAACTAAAGTGTTTCGTGAAGTAACCAATGAGATTGCTATGTTGATGGCTTATGAAATCACACGCGACCTACCGCTTGAAGAAGTTGAAATTGAAACACCACTAGCTGTTACTAAGCAAAAACAAATTGCTGGTAAGAAAATGGCTATTGTTCCAATTCTTCGTGCAGGATTAGGTATGGTAGACGGAATTTTATCTTTGGTCCCCGCTGCTCGTGTGGGTCACATTGGTTTGTATCGTGAGCATGACACATTAGAGATTGTTGAATATTTTGCTAAGCTTCCTCTTGATATTAAAGATCGCCAAGTATTTGTAGTCGATCCAATGTTAGCTACAGGAGGATCTGCCATTTCAGCTCTTAAACAATTAACTGAGAAATATGGCGTTGATAAGCAGCACATTACATTTGTATGTTTAGTGGCTGCTCCTGAAGGAGTGAAGGCTTTGCAAGAAGCTTTTCCAACTGTTGATATCTTTACAGCTGCCTTGGATGAGCGCTTAAATGAGAATTCCTATATTCTACCAGGACTTGGTGATGCTGGTGACCGTATCTTCGGGACTAAATAATTTTTAAATTACTTGCACAGGTAGATTTTTCTACCTGTGTTTTTTTATGAGGAGCATTTAATGACACTTAAGAAATTTTACCGTCAATCATTACAGGAAAGACGTTTAAACATTTCCCCTTATTTAGAAAATAAGATGGATTTTCCTATATTAGATGAAAAAAGAGCCAATCAGATGATTGAAAACTATCTCTACACTTATGGCCTTCCAATGGGGATATTACCGACTATTCAAGTGAACGAAAAGGACTACATAGTTCCGATGGTAACAGAAGAACCATCGGTAATAGCTGCGGCATCCAATGGCGCCAAACATTTGGGTAATATTAAAGCGCATTTAGACCGTAAAACGATTAAAGGACAAATTGTTTTAACTGATTGGACAGAAGCTGAAGCGAAACAAGCTCTTAACAAGCATAAAGAGGGGTGGTTGAGCTTTGCTAAAAAAGTAGCTTATCGGATGGTAGAAAGAGGAGGGGGACCTTTAGATATTGAGTATTCGGCTTATCGCAGCAATCAGACGCTCTACCATTCCTATTATCTACTATTTGACCCTTGTGAAGCTATGGGAGCCAACTCTTTAAATACTGTTTTGGAAGCATTAGCCTTTGAGATAAAAAAAGATATTGGTGGCAAGGTTTTAATGGCAATTCTTTCAAATTACAATCCACAAAATTTTGTTAAGGTGGAAGCGACTCTTTCTATTGAGCGTATAGATATAAATTTAGATAGAGCCCATCCTATTGCCCAAAAAATTGCTATGGCTAGTGACTATGCCCAATTGGATCCTTACCGTGCCACAACTCATAATAAAGGGATTATGAATGGAGTGGATGCGGTTTTGATTGCTACAGGAAATGATTGGCGTGCGGTAGAAGCGAGTGTTCATGCCTTTGCATGTAAAGAAGGAAAATATCGAGGTTTAAGTCAGTGGTTTTATGATTCTAAGAAGGCTGAATTGAGCGGACATATGGACATTCCTCTTCCAGTCGCTACGGTGGGGGGGACCTTATCCATTCATCCAATGGCAAAGTGGTCTTTAAATTTAATGGGAAATCCTAATGCTTTAGAGTTAGCTCAAGTTGTTGCTTCTGTCGGTTTAGCCCAAAACTTTGCAGCCTTAAAAGCCATCGTATCCGAAGGTATACAAAAGGGTCATATGGGATTGCAGGCTCGTAGCTTAGCGATACAAGTGGGAGCCAAAGCCGATGAAATCGACCTATTAGTTAAATTGTTAAAAGTAAGAGAAAGCTTTAACTCTCAGATTGCAAGGGATTTACTAGACAAAATGAGAAATTCGTAAGATAATGTCTATTATGATTGAAAAAACTGAGGAGGGAATTAATGAAAACAAAAGTTGGAATCGACCGTATTCATTTTTATATACCACCCCAATATGTAGACATGGAGGAATTAGCTCAAGCAAGAGATATTGATCCAGCAAAATTTACAATTGGAATCGGCCAAAGTCAAATGGCTGTCACGGATTACAAACAAGATATTGTTACATTGGCCATTAATGCAGCGTTACCAATTATTTCAAAAGAAGATCGGGACTTAATTGACCAAGTGATTGTAGCTACTGAATCGTCTTTTGATTATTCTAAAGCAGCTTCAATATATTTGCACCAAGCATTAAAGATTAACCGTTTTGCACGCTCCTATGAAATCAAAGAGGCATGTTATGCAGGAACGGCAGCTTTACAAGCGGCTGTTGACTATGTGCGCTTAAGACCCGAAAGAAAGGTGTTAGTCGTTACAACCGATATTGCTCGATATGGTCTAGCGTCTTCTGGAGAAGCGACTCAAGGAGCAGGAGCAGTGGCTATGTTAATAACTGCTGATCCAGCGATTTTAGCTATTGAAGAAGAAAGCATTGCTTATACTGACAATCAATTTGATTTTTGGCGACCACAATACGACATATATCCACGTGTAGACGGTAAGTTTTCTACCAATCTATATAATCAGACCTTTTTGAATATTATGGAAGAAGTAGGTAAGCGTAAACCGGATTTTTGGGATGCTTATCAAGTACAATTGTTCCATTTACCATTTACCAAAATGGGTCGTAAGGCGATTAAAAACTATCGTCAGTATTTAAATGATTCAACAAATACACTCAAAGATGTAGATCAGAAGTTGAAGGCTTTAGACCGTTTTGATAAACATTACGATCACGCTGTTCAATATTCAAGACATATTGGCAACATTTATACTGGCTCGCTTTATCTAGGCTTAATTTCACTTTTAGTTCATGATCAAAGTCTTAAAAAAGGCGATAAGATTTCCCTATTTTCTTATGGTTCAGGTGCGGTTGCTGAATGTTTTTTTGGAGCATTACAGCCAGGTTTTAGAGAGGCTATACTCTTGAATGAAATTGAAGCAATGTTCCAGAAACGTCGAAAGTTAAGCATTGAGGAATATGAAAAGCTATACTTAGAAGCCATTGAGCCTAGTGACGAAATAATTGAATTTGATCCAAGTGTTCATGAAGGAGAGTTTTATTTGGCTAAGATTGATAACCATCGACGTTATTATCTACAAAATGCTAGTCATCAAAATGACTTTAAAAAGTAATAAATAGATTTCATACTGTCAAAGATTAGCAGGATAGCTTTTTTATTGTGAAAAGTTAAGCCCTATTTCTTTTTGATAGTATTTTTGCTTTATAGTCATTTTACTTACTTCTTATTTATGCTATGATGATTACGAACATGAAAGGGTGATTTAAATGTATGCAATTATAAATGGTATGGCAGTACTGTTTTTTCGCATTTTCTTTGTCATCCTAGCCTATATGGCTCTGTCAAAAGTTAATTGGAGGAGTGTTTTACAGCCTCAACACCAAGCAATGGACCGATACCTATGTATTTTATGTAGTATTGGCTTGGGCTATTTGACAAGTTCGTTTTTTATAACAATCATTGAAACCTTACGTCTACTATTGATGTCAGCGTTTCTCTAATCATGTGTATAAGTCTCTCGCCTACTCCAAAGCGATAGTCTTCAAAAGGGGATTCATTTAAAATGGAAGAAATTATTGTACAAGGTGGCAACCGTTTGGAGGGTACAGTCAAGGTTGAAGGTGCTAAGAATGCAGTTTTACCAATTCTGGCAGCTTCTATTTTGGCGTCGAAAGGAATTACACGACTAAGTAATGTGCCTGTTTTATCAGACGTTTTAACAATGAACGAATTGCTAAAGAATATTGACCTAGAGACTAAATTCAATCAAGCGAATAATCAGATGACGCTCGATGCGACAGGTCGGGTTAAAACTATGGCGGACTATGACTTTGTTAGTAAAATGCGCGCTTCGATCGTTGTAATGGGACCAATGTTAGCACGTTTTGGTCATGCGCGTGTGGCCATGCCAGGCGGTTGTGCAATCGGTACACGTCCCATTGATTTGCACCTAAAAGGATTTGAAGCATTAGGAGCTACTATTGAAAATGCAGCAGGATATGTTGAAGCAAAAGCAGACCAGTTAATCGGAGCCAATATTTACCTGGATTTCCCTTCGGTGGGAGCCACTGAAAATATTATGATGGCTGCTGTTTTAGCTAAAGGCGAAACAGTGATTGAAAATGTTGCTAGAGAACCAGAGATTGTTGACTTAGCTAACTTTTTAAATAAAATGGGTGCTAAAGTTTCAGGTGCTGGAACGGAGACAATACGTATCGAAGGTGTTTCAGAACTTTTGGCTACGGACTATGAAGTTATGCCAGATCGTATCGAAGCCGGTACTTTTATGGTAGCGGCTGCTGTGACTAATGGAGATGTCATGATTGAAGGAGCGATTGCTCATCACAACAAACCGCTAATTAGTAAGTTGCAAGAAATGGGCGTTGTTTTTGAAGTGTTTGATTCTTCGCTAAGGGTAATTGGTCCCAAGGTTTTGAAACCCACAGACATTAAAACCATGCCTTATCCAGGCTTTCCAACGGATATGCAGGCACAAATGTCGATTGCTCAATTATTAGCTAAGGGAGACTCAGCACTTTCTGAAACCGTTTTTGAAAATCGATTCATGCACTTTGAAGAATTGCGTCGAATGAGCGCTGATTTCAAAATTGAACGCCAAACAGTTGTAATGTACGGACCTGCAGAATTATCAGGTGCCCAGGTTAAAGCGACAGACCTTCGTGCGGCAGCTGCTCTTATTATTGCAGGACTTACTGCTAAAGGATTGACAAGGGTTTCTGAGTTGAAATATCTTGATCGTGGTTATTACCTCTTCCATGAAAAGCTAGCTCGCTTAGGAGCAAACATCGAACGTGTTAATATCCAGCCAATTCCATCCATTCAAAATAAACCAGCTGTAAAAGCTGTGTTTGCTTAATTATCATCCAGAAAGGATGAGTATAATGGCTAGAGATATAGGTATTGATTTAGGAACAACCAATGTATTAATCCATCTTAAAGGCCGAGGAGTCATTTTAAATGAGCCCGCAGTGATTGCTGTAGATCAATCGACTCAAGAAGTAATGGCAGTGGGACGAGAAGCTTATGAAATGCGGGGTAGAGTGCCAAAGTCTCTTGAAGTTATACAACCTTTAAAAGGTGGAGTGGTATCAGACTATGACTTAACCGAAGCCATGCTTCTTCACTTTTTCAAGCGCGCACACATTCGACGTGGCTTGAGAAAGGCAAATGTTTTAATTTCAACGCCAACCAATGTAAGTGAAATCGAACAACTTTCACTATTCGAGGCAGTTCAAAAAGTTACTTCGGGTAGGGTTCGAGTAGAAGTTGAACCGATGGTAGCGGCTATCGGTTCGGGCCTAGATGTTTTATCAGCCAAAGGAAGTATGATTGTAGATATTGGTGGAGGAACGACGGATATAGCAATTATTGCTTCAGGTGAAATTCTTCACGCAGAATCGATTAAGATAGCTGGTGATGACTTTGATGAAGCAATTATCCAGTATTTTAAGGACCATTACCAACTACTCATTGGGATCCAATCAGCTGAGAGGATAAAAATGCAACTTGCCTGTGCTAAAAAGGTGGATGGAAGAGATGTTCATAACCAAGAGTTAAAGGGGCGCGATCTTGTTACAGGATTACCAAAAGCGATTAATGTTGACTCTAACGATTTACATCGGGCATTAAAAGATTTATTAGATCAAATAGTGAGAACAATACGCAGAGTGATTGAACAAGCTTCTCCAGAAATAATCGCAGATATCCATGATCAAGGACTGGTTATTACAGGCGGGGGCGCGATGATCCAAGATCTAGATTTGTTAATCACTGAGCAGATAAAAGTCTCAGCTATTCCTTCTGACCAACCCATGAATGCAGTAGCATTAGGAACTGGTATAATGATGGATTGGGTCGAATCCGGTTTAATTGATCCAAACAAAAATAATAAAAAACCAAGTAAGCCAAATTTCTTTATGAGATTGTGGCAATCCATTTGGAAATAAACTAGGGGTGAATAAATGGCAGAGAAGTTAAAATATTTAGAATATCCACTATTTAAACAAGTTATGAAAGGGATCTTCAAAGTTTTTTTCTTTATCATCCTTTTAATTATTGTCTTTGGAATGGGTTTAGTTATCGGTTACGCTGTTTTAGGAGACGGAAATTATTGGGAAGTATTTAATCAAGATACCTGGTTGCATTTATTGACATTTATTGAATAATATTAAAAGGAAATATTCATTAGAGGAAAGAAGGGATACTTTGCAGACAAGTGATTTTTCTGTATTTGAGTTATTGCTTTATATCATTCCTCTAACTATGATTTTTTTAATTAAAAAATATGGGAGACCTTATTTAACCTATTTTAAAAATTGGCCTATAACATTAGCCATTTGTTTATTACCCACTTTATTGGTATTAATTTACGGTTTTGGCTGGTTAATTTTTGGTTTTAATGTGCTACCATTTATTATTTTATTTTCTTCTTTTGCAATCGGTGTTCAATTACATAAGTATATACAAGAAATCGACCATTTCTATTTTAAGCAATTTTATTTGCCTGCAAGTGAATTACTTTTTTATTTCTTGGTTTTTTATTTAGTGGGAATGATTATTTTAAGATGGTGGACGATTTTTTTCTAATTACCCCACCACTTTTTTAATAGCTTTAAATGATCATAATATCAAGCTTTAACAGGTTTTGCTTTCTAGCAAAACCTGTTTTTTTATTCAATTTTGTCTATAAGGTGGTGAAAAGTGGGAGTATGTGGTAAAATTAATCTAACTTAGGAGAGGAGTGTGAACAAGTCGTGTTAATGGGAGAATATCAACATAATATCGATTCCAAAGGCCGCTTGATCATGCCTGCTAAGTTTCGTCCAGAACTAGGTTCGACTTTTATAGTAACTAGAGGTCTGGATGGCTGTTTATTTGGCTACCCCATGAATGCATGGGAAACAATTGAAGAAAAATTAAAACAATTACCTCTAGCTAAAAAAGACGCACGTAAGTTTACTCGTTTTTTCTATTCGGCTGCCACCGAAGTAGAAATCGATAAGCAAGGACGGATAAATTTACCAAAAAATCTTATAGAGTTCGCTAAGATTGATAAGGAATGTCGTGTGATTGGCGTATCAGACCGTATCGAGATTTGGAGCAGTGAGCTTTGGGAAGATTTTGCAGAGGATGCTGAGGAAAATTTTGAAAATATTGCAGAAGAAATGATTGATTTTGGATTTTAAAATAACGAGGTGACAATATGTCCTTTGAGCACGAAACAGTTTTACTAAAGGAAACAATTGATGGTTTAGAAGTGAATCCCAATGGAATTTATGTTGATTGTACATTGGGTGGCGCTGGACATGCTCAATACTTATTAAGCCTTCTTTCAGACCGTGGAAAATTATTGGCATTTGACCAAGATCTTATGGCAATTAATAATGCTAAAGTAACTTTAAAAGAGCAATTATCCCAAGGAAAAATAACTTTTTTTGAAAGAAATTTTCGTGATTTAGAAGTCGCCTTATCGGAGCAATCAATTCACCTAATTGATGGGATTTACTATGATTTGGGAGTATCTTCACCACAATTAGATATTGCGGAAAGAGGGTTCTCCTATCATCAAGAAGCAAGGCTAGATATGCGAATGGACCAAAGGCAAGAGCTCGATGCTTATGAAGTAGTAAATACTTGGGATTATAATGATTTGGTGCGTATTATCTTCCGGTATGGTGAAGAAAAATTTGCTAAAAGAATTGCAAGAAATATTGAACAAAGTCGTAAAAAACAAGCAATTGAAACAACTACTCAATTAGCAGAGATTATTAAAGAAGCGATTCCTGCCGCGACACGTCGGACCGGTGGACATCCAGCTAAGCGAGCTTTTCAAGCCATTCGAATAGCTGTTAACGATGAGCTTGGCGCAGTCGAAAGTTCAATTGAACAGGGGTTAAAACTGTTAAAAGTAGGTGGCAGGATGGCAGTTATTACCTTCCATTCCTTAGAAGATCGATTGGTTAAACAAATGTTTAAGCAAGTATCCACCTTACCAGAAACACCTAGAAATTTACCTGTTTTAAGTAATCAACAAGCAGATTATCGAATAGTTAATCGAAAACCGATACTACCTTCAAAAGAAGAGTTAAAGAATAACAATCGTTCAAGATCAGCAAAATTAAGAATTATTGAAAGAATTAGTATGTAGTATTGAGGAGGATAGCGATTGTGACTGAAAGTTATCAAAGAAGAAATTATTATAATAAAGACCAAGCCCAATCGCTAGTCGGTCAATCTACTAATACGTTTGATGGCTCAGCAGTCCGAAAGATTGAAGAGTGGGAACCTTCCCATCAATCTGATTGGTTTGATAATGAAGATAGGAGATCAAAAAGGCAAACGATTATAACGAATCGAAACTTAGCATTGCTAGGTATTTTTATAATGGTTAGCTGTTGCTTTGCGAGTCTTTATATTCATTGGCAAGTCAACCAGGTTAACCAAAGGATTCAAGAGATCCAGTTGGAAGAGGCTGAGCTTGTCAAAGAAACAGAAATGTTAATGGTCGAAAAGGCTGAAAACTTAAAGTATAAAAATATTGAGCTTGTAGCAGAAGCCAACGGTATGAAGGCAGAAATGGATCGCGTAAAGGATATCGATCAAAATGACTAATAATAATGCGAATAATAATCAAGGGATGAATTTGTTTTTTTTAGCTATCATTGTAATTTTAATCGGTTTAGTAATGATTGGTCGAATGGCACAAATAGCTTTATTCAAACAAGTAAATGGTGTTAATTTAACTAAACTAGAAATGCAAGTAGACAATAGAAGTAGTATTGCTAAAGCAAAAAGAGGCACAATTTATGATCAGTTTGGTCAGCCTATTGCAATGGATACTACTTCTTATTCTATGTACGCTGTTCTAGATGCTGATTGGGCAGAAGGTGAAACGGTTAAAGACATTGATTATACGGCGACCATTCTTGCTAAATATATCGATATGCCGAAAGAAAAAATATGGACGCAATTAAATAGTGATAATGTCAATCAAGTTGAGTTTGGCTCAGCTTCTAAAAACATATCAGCACAGACAAAATTAGCAATTGAAGCTGAAAACTTACCGGGAATCTTTTTCACTAGTCAGGTGAGCCGTTATTATTTCAATGACTACTTTGCCTCTCACTTAATAGGTTATGCAGAAGTTAATGAAAGTAACCAAGAAGGTTCTCAATCAAGTTTAGTTGGAGCCATGGGTATTGAAGCGGCATTTGATGATATATTATCGAGTGGGAAATCAAGCAAAAATTCAACTGACCTTCAATTGGCTAATGATATCTATTTAACTTTAGATAGTCGTATCCAAAATCAGACCGAGACTATTCTAGATAAGATTTTTAAGAAATATCAACCTGAGTCAATGGGGGCTTACTTGGTTGAATTAGAAACTGGTAAATTGTTAACCTCAGCTCAAAGACCTTCATTTAATCTAAATACCAGAGAAGGAATCGACTCTCTTTGGCAGAATTTGTTAGTTGAAACAGCTAACGAACCAGGATCAACTGTTAAGATTTTGACCATGGCTAAAGCAAAAGAAATGGGTGTTTATCAACCGGGAGAAACGTTCTTATCGGGTATGGTAAAAGTGTTTGATCGTGAAGTAAGAGACCATAACCAATTCGGTTGGGGACAAATTTCATTTGAAGATGGCTTCATTCGCTCTTCAAATGTGGCAATGGTCGAATTAGTGAATCGTATGGGAGACCAAGTTTGGACTGAAGAATTAAAAAAATTTGGTTTTGGCGTTAGCACAAATAGTAAACTAGCGAATGAAAATCCGGGTTCACTCGATTTCACTAACCCTACATCACGAATAATGTCTGGCTTTGGCCAAGCATTTTCAGCTACACCGATGCAACTTTTACAAGCTTATAGTGCGGTTGCTAACAAAGGGCAAATGATGAAAATTCAATATATTGATCATATTGATAAAAGCGGACAAAGCTATCAAAAACAAAACTTAGGGCAAGTTATTGAACCTGAAGTAACTTTCTATATTATTGACTTGATGACTAAAGCGGTTGAGGATCAAAATGGGACTTCAAGACCTTTTAAATCTGACATAGTCAGAGTGGCGGCAAAAACCGGAACGGCTCAAATTGCTAATGAAGAGGGAACAGGCTATCTAACGGGACAAAACGACTATTTTTATTCAGTCATCAGTTTCTTTCCTGCTGAAGAACCTAAATACATGTTATATTTATTTATTAAAAGGCCACAAAATGACTATGGTATTTATGGAACTCAGATGCTGTCCGAAGTTTTTCATCCAATGTTAGAGTCTATATTAATCAAGCAGTAGAGAGAAGGAAATGAAATGCGATTAAATAAACTAATATCAGTTTTAATTAACTACGAACTTTTAGGTGATTTAGATCTTAATAAAGAAATATACGATCTGACCAATGACAGTCGAAAGCTCACTGAAAATGCTGCCTTTATCGCTATAAAAGGTGAAAGGTTTGATGGCCATTCAGTAATTGATCAGCTGATGAAAGAAAACATTTCACTGATAGTAGCCGAAGAATTCTCTTCTAAACAAATAGAAAAGGCTTTGAATAAAAAAATAACGCTAGTCAAAGTCCCTTCAACTTATCGAGCGCAAGCAATATTATCTCATCAATTTTTCGGTCAACCATCTAGCCAGCTTCCTCTAGTAGCGGTTACTGGGACTAACGGAAAAACGACCACCACACATTTGATTTCTCAATTTTTAGAATTATTGAATCATAAGACAGGTGTGATAGGCACCCTGCATTACAAAATTGGCGAGCGTCTGCTTCCGGCTATTAATACAACGCCAGAAGCAGTTAGTTTACAAAAGTATTATAAGTCGATGGTCGAGGAGGGTTGCAGTGATATCATAATTGAGGCCTCTTCTCACGCTTTGTCCTTAGGCCGTCTTTGGTATACCGATGTGGACTGTGCAATTTTTACTAACCTAACTCGAGAACACTTGGATTTTCATAAAACTATGGACAATTATGCTTATGCTAAGAGTTTGCTCTTTGCACAATTGGGACAGAGTTTTCACCATCAAAAACCAAGACTAGCGATTATTAATCAAGATGATCCTTATGCAGATGTAATGAGTCGAGCTACTGGGGCGGTTGTAATTACTTATAGTATGAAAGATCCTCAGGCCACAGTTTATGTGGATGAGCTGACGACAGAAGCTTCAATACAAAAATTCAAGCTTCACTATCAAGCTAGAACTTATCCAGTTGCTTTATCGATGATTGGTGCTTATAATGTTATGAATTATTTAGCAGCCTTTTTGTGTCTGGTAGTTTATTATGGCTATTCAGCTGAACAAATAGTTGATTTGACACCTAGATTAAAAGGTATCACTGGAAGAATGCAAGTTATTGATAAGGGTCAAGATTATCGAGTGGTGATTGATTTTGCACATACACCAGATGCTTTAGAAAATGTCTTAAGTGAATTAAAAGAAACCTCAAACGGAAAATTAAGAGTAATGTTTGGGCATTCCGGAGGTAATAGAGATTCGGCTGCTCGACCTGATTTGGGCGATATTTTATTTAAGTGGGCGGATCATATTGTATTTACGGCAGATAATCCTCGAAATGAACCCATTAAAAAGATTGTTTCTGAAATGGTAAGAGATCATCAAGAAGTTCCTTATGATTTAATTGAAGATCGAAAAAAAGCCATTCATTATTTAGTAAATCATGCCGAAGCTAATGATACACTTCTTTTTGCTGGTAAGGGAGGAGAGGCTTATCAAGTAATTGGTGATGATTATATACCTTATGATGAGGTTGCGATTGTAGAAGAGGAGTTAGAAAACAAATGGAAAAGATGATGCAGTTATTAATGGCTTTTATTAGTTCAGGCCTCTTAACCCTGGCTTTAGTGCCCCTTTTTATCCGTTTATTCTTAAATAAGAAAATGGGACAAGCTATTCGGCAAGAAGGCCCTTCATGGCACCAAGTAAAAACAGGTACTCCCACTATGGGAGGAACGGTGTTTATTGCAGTATCTATAATGATTACTTTGATGTTTGGCTGGCTATTTAATCTACTAGATGCCAATCTCTTGATGATTGTGCTAACTTGGTTATTTTTTGGTGGCATTGGGTTTGCCGATGATTTTATATCTATTTTCACCGGTAAAAATGAAGGGCTAACTGCTAAACAAAAATTTCTATTACAGCTTTTATTTTCTGGTATCGTCGTTCTAGCGGGTTATGTTTTAGGTAAAAGATTTGTATTGCCTATTTTCTCTTTGGAAATTAACTATTTAATAGTTGTAATAGCTTTTGCCTTCTTTTGGATTACTGGTTTTTCCAATGCTGTTAACTTAACCGATGGATTAGACGGTTTAGCCACAGGGTTAAATATCATTGCCTATGGAGCCTACTTTATGTTGGCTATTCGCCTAGAGCAAGCATCCGTTGCTATGGCTTGCTTAATTGTTACAGCAAGCCTTTTATCTTTTTTAATATTTAATCGCAAACCTGCTCAAATTTTCATGGGAGATGTGGGTTCGCTAGCTTTAGGGGCAGGATTAGCAATTATTTCAATACTTTTAAACAACCCATGGTCCCTATTAATCATCGGCATGGTTTTTGTAATAGAAACTTTATCTGTTATCTTACAAGTTGCTTCTTTCAAGACCAGAGGAAAGCGGATCTTTAAGATGTCACCCATTCACCATCACTTTGAAATGATTGGCTGGTCTGAAGAGCTAGTCGTGCTTGTTTTTTGGACAGTAGGATTACTTGCTAGCTTACTCTATTTCATTTTATAATAGGCATAATAAGCGAGAAAGTGTGAAAACAAATGACAAACAAATACGCTGGCCAACATATTCTAGTTATGGGTTATGCCCTAACTGGCAAGAGTGTTGTGAATTACTTACAAAAAGAAAACGCAAAAATTACGCTCAATGACCGAGGGGACCTTTCTCAGGACCCGTCGGTTAATTTGCTATTAAAGTCAGGAGTTAGAGTAGTGGATAAGGGACACCCACTCGAAATATTAGAAGGAATTGACTTTATCGTTAAGACACCTGGGATACCTTATTCATTAGAGCTTATTCAAGAAGCTGAGCATCGTGGGATACCTATTTATACGGATGTTGAGCTAGCATATCGTGAAAGTCTAGCGCCTATTATCGGCATTACAGGCTCTAATGGAAAAACAACCACGACTCGCTTAGCCCACCATCTTCTAGAAGGTTCATGGAAAGGTAAAGTTGAATTAGCAGGAAACGTGGGCGTACCGTCAATTGAAGTGGCTCAAGAAGTAAATGAAACGGACTTAATCGTAATGGAACTATCTTCTTTCCAATTAATGGGTATCCATTCATTTCATCCACATATTGCGGTTTTTACCAATATTCATTCAGCACATTTAGATTACCACGGAACCAGGCAAGCCTATATTGCAGCAAAATTAAAACTGATTCAGCAAATGACCGAGAGAGATTATTTAATTTATAATGCCGATCAAGCTGAACTTGAAGAATGGTTGAAGCATTCTCCAGCGATAAAGGTTCCGTTTTCTCGTCACAAACAAGTAAAAGCGGGTGCCTATATTAAAAATCATTCTTTTTATTTTCGAGGTCAAGAAGTCGCTTTAATCGAGCAGTTTAATCTACCTGGCCAGCATAATTTAGAAAACGCGCTAGCCGCAATTGCTATTGCAAAAATTCAAGGGGTAGATAATACAGCTATTCAAGAAAAATTAGCAAACTTTACTGGTATTCGTCATCGTATCCAAGCTCTGGGTACAATCAAGGGGATTGAATTTTATAATGACTCCAAAGCAACCAATACGGCTGCAACCATTACAGCCCTTAAAAGTTTTGACCAAGACATCATTTATATTGGTGGGGGTCTAGATCGTGGAAATGATTTTCAGGACTTAATACCTTATTTAAACAAAGTGAAAGCAGCCTTTTTATACGGTGAATCGAGAGAAAAAATGGCAAAAGATTTTAGACAAGCTAAAATCGAAACAATCAATTTATTTGAAAATTTAGACCAAGCGAGTCAAGCAGCGTTTGCTTATGCTAAAGAAGGACAAATTGTTTTGTTTTCACCAGCATGTGCTTCTTGGGATCAATTTAAGAATTATGAAATTAGAGGTGATCGGTTTATCGAGCAGGTCGAGTCTTTTAAAAGTGCATCAAAATAAAGGAGAAAGAAATGAATAAAGTGAAACGAATTGTTCTTTCGGGTGGTGGAACCGGAGGGCACATTTATCCAGCATTAGCTTTGTATCGAGTATTGAAAGAACGATCCGATGTGGAAGTGCTTTATATTGGAACACAAAGAGGATTGGAGTCGAAAATTGTTCCTCGAGCGGGAATACCTTTTAAAGCAGTCGAAATTACAGGTTTAAAAAGGTCAATTAGTATAGATAATTTAAAATTAATCTTTAAAATGTTTCATTCTACTCATAAGGCAAAGCAAATGATCCGTGATTTCCAACCGGACATTGTACTTGGAACAGGTGGGTATGTGTGTGGACCTGTTTTATTAGCTGCCAGTATGCTTAAAGTTCCGACTATTATTCATGAGCAAAATTCAGTAGCAGGAATTACGAATAAATTTTTAGCTCGTTTTGTTAATAAAATTGCTGTTTGTTTTGAAGAAGCGAGCCATCAATTTGGCAAAAACCAAAATAAAGTAGTTTTAACAGGAAACCCTAGAGGGCAAGAAGTGATATCGACACCGGCAATGCCTCACTGTTTGTCTGAACAATTTGAGTTAAAAGATAATCAACCGACAGTCTTAATTTTTGGAGGCTCTCGTGGAGCACCAGCTATTAATCAAGCAGGAATTGAGTCGCTGGATAAATGGTTAAGCGCTAATTATCAAGTGATTATTGCAACGGGACAAAATCACTTCCAAGAACTGAATGAAGAGATGGTTGAAGAAATTAATCAGAGTAATAATGTTCGAATCGTTCCATATATCGATAATATGCCAAGTGTTTTTCAAGCTATTAATTTGGTTGTTTGTCGAGCTGGAGCAACAACTTTAACTGAGTTAACAGCTCTTGGCTTGCCAAGTATTTTAATACCTAGTCCCTATGTAACAGATAATCACCAAGAACATAATGCCTTATCTTTAGTAAATAACAAGGCGGCTGTTATGATAAAGGAGTCAAAGCTTAGTGGACAGTCTTTATATCAAGAAGTTAGCCAATTAATGGTGGCCCCTGAAGATTTAAAAGTAATGGGTCAGGCGGCTAAAAGCATGGGAATTACGGATGCAAGTGATCGAATCATTCAAATGATGAACGAGATGGTATAACTATTTTAAAAGAGAGGAGGAATAGGGATGGTTAATTACCGGTTACCAGATAAGAACCAGAATCGGCAGAATAAAAGGACAATTTCAGAAAGAAATAATCAGCCAGTAACAGCCCCTATGGGGAATTATCGTTTGGATTCTCAAGGTAAACCTATTCTTCCGACTTCTTTTGAACATTCGCTTAATCAAGAGCGTTTAAATCGATCCAATATATATTCCTTAAATGATTATCGAGATAGTCAACAGCTTGATTATTACAATAGCTCGATGAATGAGCCTTATTATCGAGTAAGGTCTTCACAAAATTATCGTATAGACGCTAATTCTCAAGAGTCATTTGTTTTTAAAAATAGACAAGATGGTCAAAGAATAACCCCTCATAATCCCACTCCTAGTTATTGGTTAGATAGATTACCAAGTAAAGAAGTATTGTTAAAAGGGTTTCCTAAAGGAAAGAGAAAAATTTTTATTCTCTATTTAATTATTTACAGTTTAATGGTTTGGTCTGGATGGCAAATATTACCTTATGATAATGTTAATACACTAAGTGTTTCGGGCAATCAAATCCTTCAGAGTGAGTCAATTCTCAATGGAGTTAAGATTCATTCGATGGATAAGGCAAAAGATATTTTAAAATGGCGCAAAGAAATTGAAGACCATATACTCACTAACAATCCTTTATTGGAGGATGTTCGTATTCAGCGCGACGATTGGAAGGCAATAAACATTATTGTTAAAGAACAAAAAATTGTTGGTATTTACTCTAGCAATGGTAAAAATTATGCGCTGATGAGTAAAGGTTATACTTCAGATGAAGCTGTTATTCAAAATCAATTAAGTGCTGAACAAATGGCTCAACTTCCTCTAATTGAAGGGGAGTTTTCAGAAACAGCACTTAAACAACTTGCTATTGCTTTAGATCAGTTCGACACAAGCATTTTAGAAAGGGTTGAGAAAATAACACCTTCTTCCAAACCAGGTAAAGAGGGATATATCGAAATCAAGATGAAGGATGGTAATCTCATAAAAGCAGTGAGTTCAACAGTAGTGGAAAAAATAAATTATTATCCTAAAATGTTAGAACAACTCAACAATCGTAAAGGAATTATTGATCTTGAAGTGGGAGCTTATTTTACGCCTATAGCAAATGAAACTAATTCAGTCAAGCTTAATAATAATTAAGATAAGTATGATTACGAATTGATAACAAGGACTTCTTTTAATTTCATTGGCTTTATGGGTGTGTTAATATAAAAGTACTATAATGTGATAAAAACTCATGTTTTGTGTAAATGAAGGGGGTTCATCACCTGGATGAGAAATCAAGAGATAATTGTTAGTTTAGATATCGGAACAACATCGATTAAAGTTGTTGTTGCTGAGTATATGAACGGACATGTAAATATAATTGGTGTAGGTAATGAAAAATCACGTGGCTTAAGTCGTGGAGTTATTGTCGATATCGATGAGACAGTTCTTTCGATTCAAAAAGCTATTGAGCAAGCAGAGCGTAAAGCCAATGTTAAAATTAATGAAGTGGTCGTTGGGGTGCCTAGTAACAAGTTAGCTATTGATGACTGTCATGGCATGATAGCTGTAGCAAGTGAAAACCGCGAAATAACCTCGCGCGATGTAGATAATGTTATTTCGGCAGCAAAAGTACGTTCTGTTCCACCTGAGCGAGAAGTAATTGCCATTCTACCAGAAGAGTTCATTGTTGATGGTTTCAATGGTATTCGTGATCCTCGCGGAATGATTGGCGTTCGTTTAGAACTTTATGCCCGGTTAATGACAGGACCACGTACCATTATTCATAATATTAGACGGTGTGTTGAAAAAGCAGGTCTTTCAATTTCTGAGTTTGTTATTCAGCCTCAAGCAATTGCAACCACCGCTTTAAATCAAGATGAGCGAGAATTTGGTACAGTGATTATTGATATGGGGGGCGGCCAAACCTCAGCTTCAATTATTTACGATAATCAATTGAAATATTCCTTTGTAGATCAAGAAGGCGGAGACTATGTCACTAAGGACATATCGGTTATTTTAAATACTTCACTAGATTCTGCTGAACGCATAAAACGTGAATACGGCTATGCCATTTCTAGTCAAACTTCACCAGAAGAGTATTTCCCGGTTGAAACAGTCGGCCGTAAAGAACCTGTTCGTGTAGACGAGCGCTATTTATCTGAAATTATTGAAGCTCGCTTAGTTCAAATTTTTGAAACTATTCATGAGGATCTTGAAGCTGTTGATGCTTTGGATTTACCGGGAGGCTTTGTCTTAACTGGGGGCGCTTCTTCTTTACCAGGCGTATTAGAATTGGCCAAAAAGTACTTTGGGCCACAAGTTCGTGTATATATCCCAGAACAAATGGGACTGCGCAACCCTGTCTATACGACCAGTATGGGGATGGTTGAATATGTGTCAAAATTAGACGAAGTGCATCAAATCGCTCAGGCAACTTTCCGAGCACAAAGGGTTCAGCACGCTGCAGCTAGGGATGCTGGTCCACTAATTTCCAATCCGTATGACGGGGGCCAAGGTCGTCCTTATGGTGAGTCAGATAACTCATATTATCAAGCTCGTAATGGCGGCGGACAACGAGGAGGGCTTCAAGGAGGATTTAGTAATCAAAGTCAAGCTCGACAAAAACCTAAAAGTCCTTCATTATCGCAACCCCATCCTAATGGTCAAGCTTTTTCAAATAATTCCAGTCACTCAGATTATTATGCCTACAACGATAGCCAAGCGCAATCTTATAATAATTATCCATCAGAAGACCAATATTCTGAAGAAGAATGGATGGATGCTTCGACTAAAAACCCATCAACTAACGAGGGTGGTTTTGTAAATAAATTAAGAGCATATTTTCAAACGTTTTTTGACTAATTAAGACAGCACAAGAGGAGGAATTTATTAATGGAATTATCATTTGATCCAACGGTTAATCCTGAAGGAGCAGTTATCAAAGTTATTGGTGTAGGGGGAGCGGGTGGCAATGCCGTCAACCGAATGATTTCCGAAGATGTTCAAGGAGTTGAATTCATCGTCGCTAACACTGACACACAGGCTTTAAAAAGTTCTCAAGCAGAAACTAAAATTCAATTAGGTCCAAAAGTTACTAAAGGCTTAGGAGCTGGCTCGATTCCTGAAATAGGATTAAGAGCTGCTGAAGAATCAGAAGAGCAATTACGACAAGTCCTTGAAGGGTCAGACCTTGTTTTTGTCACTGCTGGAATGGGTGGAGGAACTGGAACGGGTGCTGCGCCTGTTGTCGCTCGTATTGCAAAAGAATTAGGTGCTTTGACAGTTGGAGTCGTAACCCGTCCTTTCACTTTTGAAGGTCCAAAGCGCGGTCGCTTTGCTGCTGAAGGATTACAAAACCTCAAGGAAGCTGTTGACACTTTAGTAGTCATCTCAAACAATCGATTGCTAGAAGTGGTAGATCGAAAAACACCAATGATGGAAGCTTTCTCTGAAGCAGATAATGTTTTACGCCAAGGTGTTCAGGGGATTTCTGATTTGATTGTCGCTCCTGGTTTTATTAACTTGGACTTTGCAGACGTGAAAACCGTTATGAAGGATCAAGGAACAGCTTTAATGGGAATTGGTACAGCTGCCGGGGAAAACCGCACAGCAGAAGCGACTAAGAAAGCTATTTCTTCTCCATTATTAGAAGTTTCAATTGATGGAGCTCAACAAATTCTACTGAATGTAACAGGTGGACCGGACTTAAGCTTATTTGAAGCACAAGATGCAAGTGATATTATTTCTTCTGCTTCTAGCGAAGATGTCAATATTATCTTTGGTACTTCAATTAATGAGAGCTTAGGTGATGAGGTGGTTGTTACTGTAATTGCTACCGGAATTGATGCTGAAAAGAATACCATCAATAAACAACAAGCAATGCGTCAAAACCGTCCGAATTTCTCTCATAACAACACTTTCTCGACAAACGAAAGTACCCCATCTGCATCAAGTTCCCCATCGATGAATTCATCTGACCGCTCAATCAACTTAAAACAAGCAAATCAAAAAGAGACTGAACGTGATTTATTCAGTGATTGGGATATTAAACGCGAACAAATTACCCGTGATGTGGCAGATATTGAACCTAAGGAAAAAAAGGTTGAAAGAACCTTTGAAAGATCGGAATCAGAAAGTAAGGTACGTCAAGCGGAATCTGACGAGCAAGACGAATTAGAAACACCTCCTTTCTTCCGTAAAAGAAATCGTCATTAATTTTCTTAGAGGAAGCAGCAGTGTTTCCTCTTTTCACCAATTTTTAGCAATAAAGTCGGAGGTATTATGAATTTAAATGCAATTATCCAATTTGTGTCTACAATTTTTCGTGTCTATCAATGGGTCTTGATACTCTATGCCTTACTCTCCTGGTTACCCGGAGCAAGAGAAAGTTCGATTGGACGAATGATTGATCGTCTGGCAAGTCCATATCTCGATATTTTTGATCGCTATATTCCACCCATTGGTCCTATTTCAATCAATGTGATCATCGCTCTCTTCACATTGACTTTTATTGAGCAGGGCGTCATTTGGTTGATTATTACCATTTTAGGCTAGTAAATGAAAGAGTCTATTTATCAGCATTATCGTAAGGAAGAAATTCCTTTTGTAGACCAAGTTTATGATTGGATCGATCAAGTTGACCGTCTTTATACTCCCGTCTTAACATCTTTTTTAACGCCGAGAGAAGCAACTATTCTAAAAAACATTGTTAACGGCCGTGATGAGATGAATTATCATTTAGATGGAGGATATGAAGAAAGTGAGCGTAAGAGAGCCTTAATCTATCCTAACTACTATCTATTGGATTTAGCAGATTTAGAATTAGGATTCTTAGAAATTACTTACCCCATTAAATTTGCTGAACTGTCTCATGGTAAAATACTTGGAACCATTCTCTCAACAGGGATTGAGCGGGGAAGGATAGGAGATATTATCACTGATAGTCAGGCATGGCAGCTAGTAGTTGATTTAAAAATGCAAACTTATTTAATGGATGAAGTAAAAAAAATAGCCAATGTAGGAGTCCATTTGAATCCCATAAAACGAGGGAACCTTTTGCAATCGATTGATGAATGGGAAGAAGCAACAGTCATTGTATCTTCTCTGAGATTAGATAGTTTAATATCTAAGGTATATAATATTTCGCGCCAAAGAGCCAAGGATGCAGTTAAAGCAGGACAAGTTAAAATTAATTTTACTGAGATAGATCGAAGTGATACTTTGGTTGGTATTTCTGATATTGTTTCACTCAGGCATTTTGGGCGCTTTCGTATTCAGTCAGTAGATGGTAAAACGAAAAAAGATAATTTTAGACTATCCATTGATTTGTTAAAAGTATCGTAAAATTTATAAAAAAGGAAGGATCTTTATGACAATTACACCAAATGATATTTTAGAAAAAGAATTTAATAATAAGTTCCGTGGCTATGATCCAGAACAAGTAAATGATTTTTTAGATATTGTGCGCGTAGAGTTAGAGAAAAAACTAGAAGAAAATCACAATTTAACGCGTGATTTAGCAGAAGCTAAAGATAAAATTGACTATTTTTCACAATTACAAGAATCTTTAAATTCTTCAATTATTATTGCACAAGAAGCAGCAGAACGTCTAAAACAAAATGCTCGTAAGGAAGCAGAATTAATTCTCTATGAAGCTGAAAGTGAAGCAGGACGAGTAATTGATGAAGCGAATGCGCAATCAAATGAAATTTTTGAAGAGGCAGAGAGGTTGAGAAGTGTAACGAAAAAATATCGTCAAGAATTACGTCGTTTAATTGAAAATCAATTATCCATTGTAAATAACACTTCATTTGAAGATTTGTTTGATGGTACCGCTTTAACACCTGCTCAGACACGTGAACAAAGATCAGTAACGAGTAATCGTCTGGAAGATTTAGAACAAAATGCTAAGCTTGAAGCCATAGATAGTGAAGAAAATGAAGATTTATCTATGACGCAAGTTTTTGATTTGAATGACTTAAGGGAAATTCATGTGGATGAAAAAGATGAAGATTCTTCTGAGTCTATGAAAACTATGCCTTTAAGTCGTGAAGAATTAGAGGCTTTTGAACGAAATCATTCATCAGATAGAGACTCTGATGAAGCAGAAAAATCTGATGAAGCCTTACATGGTGAAACAATTCGTATTGACCTTCCAACAGAAGACTAATATAATTAAGAAAATTATTGGTAAAAGCTGAGATAGAAACAAGAAGATGGATATAATACATTAGCGACTTGAGGATGGTGCAAGCTCAAGAGTCCCTGTATCTTTCTTTATCATTCTATTCAATGACTAGTGAGTCAAAGTTGACTAGCTAGATCCGCTTCAAAAGCGTTATCATGAAGAGTGAATAGTTTAACTATTAAATTGGGTGGTACCGCGTATTTGACGTCCCTTCTTAGGAAGGGGCTTTTTTTATAGAGAGGAGAAAACTAATGAAATTAAAAGATACTTTGCACCTTGGAAAAACATCCTTTGATATGCGAGCGAATCTTCCTGTTAAAGAGGTAAGCTTACAAAAAGAATGGCAAGAAGCTGATGTTTATCACAAAATGTTAGAAAAAAATATGGATTCAGAACCATGGATTCTACACGATGGTCCGCCATATGCCAATGGTCGCGTACATATGGGACATGCTTTCAATAAAGTTTCAAAAGACTTTATTACACGTTTTCGTTCAATGACAGGCCATTATTCTCCATATGTCCCTGGTTGGGATACTCATGGTTTACCAATTGAGTCAGCCTTACAGAAGAATGAAGGTGTGAATCGTAAAGAACACTCAACAGCAGAATTTCGTAAACTTTGCGAAGCCTATGCTTTAAAACAAGTTGAAGGTCAAAAAGAAAGCTTTATGCGCTTGGGAGTTAATGGAGATTGGGAAAACCCATACTTAACTTTGCAACCTAAATATGAAGCACAGCAATTACGTATTTTTGGACAAATGGCTGATAAAGGCTATATCTATAAAGGTGCGAAGCCGGTATACTGGTCCTGGTCGTCAGAATCTTCATTAGCTGAAGCTGAAGTTGAATATCAAGACGTAAGCTCACCTTCAATTTATGTAGCTTTCAAAGTGAAAGACGGTGGTGGCATCCTTCCTCAAGAAGCAGAATTTATTATTTGGACGACTACACCATGGACATTACCTGCTAACCTAGGGATTTCTGTTTTAGGACAGGCTAATTATGTGCAAGTCGCAGTTGGCGACCGTCACTTTATTGTCGCTGAAGATTTATTAGAAGTAGTAGCATCGACGCTTGAATGGGAAAATTATCCAGTCGAAGCACATTATAAGGGGCAAGATTTTGACCGTTTGACTGCTCAACACCCATTCTATGACCGTGAATCCTTACTAATGGTAGGCGATCATGTTACTTTAGAAACAGGTACGGGATTAGTTCATACGGCTCCTGGTCACGGTGAAGATGACTATTGGATTGGTTTAGAGTATGGTTTGGATATTTTGTCGCCAGTAGATGGCAGAGGACATTTTACAAAAGAAGCGCCTGGTTTGGAAGGTGTCTTTTATTTGAAAGGTCAAAAGCAAATTGTTAAGACCTTAAAAGAAAATGGTAGCCTCTTGCATTATTCAGAATTTGTTCACTCTTATCCGCACGATTGGCGAACTAAAAAGCCGGTTATCTACCGTGCAACGCCTCAATGGTTTGCTTCGATTGATAAATTCCGTGAAGAACTGCTTGATAATGTTGAAAATGCAGTCACTTGGCACCATCCATCGGGTAAACGTCGTATTTATAATATGATTCGTGACCGTGGCGACTGGGTAATTTCTCGTCAACGTGTTTGGGGAGTGCCTTTACCAATTTTCTACGCAGAAAACGGAGAAGCTATTTTAGAATTAGATATTGTCAATCATGTAGCCGATTTAGTAGAAGAACATGGAACGAACATTTGGTTTGAGTGGGAGGCAAAAGACCTTTTACCAGAAGGCTTCCAACATCCTGCTTCGCCAAATGGTCAATTTACAAAAGAAATGGATATTATGGATGTATGGTTCGATTCGGGTACATCGTATGCTGGCGTTTTACAAGCGCGAGAAGATTTAAACTTCCCAGCTGATTTATACCTTGAAGGTTCTGACCAATATCGTGGTTGGTTTAACTCATCGTTCACTACCTCTGTGGCTGTCAATGGTTTCCCACCATACAAGGCGGTTCTTTCACAAGGTTTTGTAAATGACGGTAAGGGTCAAAAGATGTCTAAGTCTTTAGGAAATGTTATTGATCCAGTTGAAGTAATGAATGATTTAGGAGCAGATATTATTCGTTTGTGGGTCGCTTCTGTGGACTATGAAGCTGATGTACGTGTCTCTAATGAAATCCTCAAACAAGTCTCTGAATCCTATCGTAAGATTCGTAACACGCTTCGTTTTATGTTAGGTCTTGTGAATGATTATCATCCAGCTGAAAATGCCGTTCCTAAGGAAGAACTCACCAATCTCGATCAATATATGAATGCTAACTTTAACTTGTTTAAAGCGGATATCTTAGAAGCTTATGACAAGTATAGGTTCCCAGAACTTTATAAGCGCACTATGAACTTTATTTCTTCTGATCTTTCAGCTTTCTATTTAAATGTGGCTAAAGATATTGTATATATTGAAGCTAAAGATAGCCATGCGCGTCGTTCTATGCAAACAGTGATTTATCAAATAGTTCATGATATGTTAATTTTATTGACACCATTAATTGTACATACAGCTGAAGAAGCATGGAAAGATTTACCAGCGGTAGATGGTTTTATTCAATTAGCTGAAATGCCTAAGGCAGAACAGCTTGAGCAAGCTAGAGAGATTGTTGCTAAATGGGATGTCTTTTTTAAATTACAAACAGGAGTAAACAAGGCTCTCGAAGAAGCTAAGAATCAGCCAGAACAGGCAATTAAGAAATCCTTTGAGGCAGCCGTTTCACTATATATTAATGAAGAAGATCAAAAAGCCTTCGATTTACTAAGTGATCAGCCTGCACAATTATTTACTGTATCACAATTAAACGTTCAATCCATTAATCAAGCACCACAAGATGCACATTCGTTTGAAGATTATGCCGTGAAAGTTGATTTTGCAAAAGGAGATGTTTGTGATCGTTGTCGTGCAGTAAGACCAGAAGTCGGCACAATTGAAGGAGCAGAAGAACTTTGTCATCGCTGCCATGAAATTGTGAAAGCGGACTATCCTGAATATTTTGAGAATAAGGAATAACTTTATAAAAAAAAGACAGGGCCAAAGCCCTAAAAAACAGTGGCGAATTGATATGAGATTCGCCACTGTTTTTGTCGTTTAATAAATAAAAATAGTGAATAACAAGCCCTAAAAGCTGGGGAAATTCCTAGATAATGGGCTGATTTTTGTCGTATTTAGGACTTTTTACCTAGTTTCTTTTAATACTCCTAAAGAGTGTTTAAAGTAAAAATTAAAAATCATCAAAATAATTATCTTGTGACGTTTTAGGATTCATAGCTTGTTGTTTTTGTTCATTTGAAATAGCTAATAACCGTTCTTGCAGTTGACTTTCCATTGATTCTAATTCTATTTGAGCGGCTTGTCTTTGCTGTCGTCCTTCAGCTTGAATTTGTAATGTTGTTTCAATCGTTTCGATCAAATCAGCCTGCGTTTTTTGTAAGGTTTCGATATCGATAATACCTCTTTCAGTTTCTCTAGCTGTATCAATGGCCGATTGTTTCAGCATAGCGGAATTGCGACGTAACAAATCATTGGTTGTTTCTGAGACCATTCTTTGAGAAGTGGCAGCGTCTTGCTGTCTCAAAAGTGCAAGGGCAATGGTAATTTGATTTTCCCAAAGAGGAATAGAGGTATGAACAGAGGCTTGAATTTTTTCAGCCAAGGCTTGGTTAGTATTTTGAATCATCCGAATTTGTGGAGCTTGCTGGATAGTCATTTGACGGGTAAGTCTTAGATCATGGGTGCGTTTGTCTAAACGATCTAAAAATTGGTTAAGGTCATGGACTTCCTGCACATCCATTTGGCTATTGCTTTCTTGAGCTTTTTTAATAGCTTGAGGAATCGTTTTGGATTGTAATTCTTCAATTTTAACTTCACCCGCTGCAATATAGACATTTAAAGCCTCAAAGTAGTCTTTGTTCTTTTGATAGAGTGTTTCTAACATCATATTGTCATTGAGTAATTCGTTTTTTTCTCTTTCTAAACGAATAACGACTTTGTCTAATTGATTACCGATTTTTTGATATTTCATTTGGGTATCAGAGATGGAGGTACGGACTTGGCCAAAAACTTTTTGAAAAAGATTAGGTCGACTGGTTAACTCCTTAGGATTCGACTGTTGTAAGGTAGTCATTAAATCCGTTAAAACATCACCGACTTCACCCGTATCTTTAAGTTGGACATTATGTAGCATTGAATGGGAGAATTCTGACAAACGCTTTTGTGCTTTAGCCCCATAGGTGATAACAGCAGAAAGGTTTTTCTCGTCAATCTGCTGGGCGAGTTTACGTGCTTGAGCTTGACGATTTTTACTCAAGCGGTCAATTGTTTTCTCATTGGTAACTTTTTTCTGTGAAAGAATTGAAGCTTTTGATAATTCGCTTTGCAAAGATTGAATGGGTTCAATCCGATCTTCTTCTTGGTCAAAGGGATCCGTCAGAAGATCATCAATTTCATCAAAAGAAGTGGCTTGAGTTAAATCCTGATTATTTGAGTTTAGTTCATTCATCGCTTTATTCTCCTTCATTATCTAGTTCTTTAAGCTCTTCAAAAGGGTCATCCATATCAAAATTATCCATTTTAGATTTTTTTGAATTTTGGCTGAATCGATTTGTTTGATTATTAGATTCATTATGTAACATTCGGTCGGCTAGTTTCAAGCCATCTTCCAATTCTTGATAGGTTTCGGAGTGAAATTTCAAATAATCCTCAACAATTTCTTGACTCAACTGATCGATTGTTTGGGCACTTTTTTCTAAAATTAAATAGCTTTGCTTATTTTTTGCCACATGTGAATTAATTTCATTATATTTTTCTAATAGATCGTCTAACTGTGGAAGATAATTGATGAGGAAATCAGAAGCATCCAGTCGACGATTGGGCTCTTCAACGATATCTTTAAAGTAATTCTTTGAAACTTTGACGATATTGTGTCGGATTTCAATGGCGCGCATTTTAGCCGTTTTTTGAAAGTTGGCTTCAATATTAATAATCTGTTTACGCGAATCAGCCATTTGACTTCTGAAAGCTTCAATTTCTTGTTTACTTAAGCCTGCTGCTTGATAATGCTCTAGCATGTTGCGACTAGGCTTTTTGTGAGTAGGATGGAAAAATGACTTCCTGTGGGTTTTAAATGTATTCGGTTTTGTTATAAGCGCTAAAAAAGCAACCCCAGCTGAACAAAATAGAATAGCAATGCTTAGATAATATAAGCTAATGGCAGAAGCAGTAAAATAACTCTCTAAACCAATATAGCCATAAGATTGGGATTGACTACTAGCAATAGTCAGACCCACTAATAAGGTGAGGACTTGACCAACATAATAGAAAAACCAAATCCATGCCGCAGAATTTATTTTACGAATAAAGTAAAAGAGAAAGGCTAAGAGAAGCCATCCGGCAACAATAGCTAAAGTGGAATAGACGAGGGCCATTATATAGTAGCTATTATAAAAAATGAATGTTAAAACATGCTCCATCACAATTAAAGTAAGTAAGGCAAGGATATTTTTCTTCAAAGTAACCGTCCAAATATCAGATAAATGATTTCCTTTTTTAACAAAAAGATTGAATTTGCGAACAATATTTAGCAGAGGGCCTGCTAATAAGAATATAAAAATTATATTGATTAAAGCTAACATGATTGCAACCTCCCTTTTCTTAATTTTAGAATACCATAACTAGAAAAAAGTCTTATCGGACTTGAGGCCTATTCTTAAACTTAACCATTGAAAAGACTTGAAAGAAAGAATAGTAGTCGCTAAACTGAGTAGGAATTAATAGCTAAGGAAATAGTTTTAAGAGGTGAAAATTATGAAAGATAAGGCAGAGACAATTTCATTTATCAAAAATAATGAAACACTATCTGTTAACCAAATCTACGATGGGGCCATTTTACAACTCTATCAAAATGAAGTACGTCTACCCAACGGTCAAACGGCAAAACGTGAGTTGATTCATCACCTGCCAGCAGTGGGTATATTAGCTGAAACAAAAAATAATGAAGTTGTCCTGGTTAAACAGTATCGTCCGGCTATTGCTGATGAAATTTACGAAATCCCAGCTGGAATTATCGATCAAGTAGAAGGTCAACTCGAAGAGCCTCTTATAGCCGCCAAACGTGAGTTAAATGAAGAAACTGGTTACGCTTCAGCAGAGTGGATATTTAATTCTAAATTTTATATTTCACCGGGTTATATTGATGAGGCCATATACCTTTTCTTTGCTAAATCCATTGAAGAGGCAAAAGAAAAGCTAGATCAAGATGAAAATGAAGAAGTTTCGCATTACTTATTTACGGCCCAACAAGTGAGGGAAATGATTAATAATGGTGAAATCATTGATTTAAAAACTTTATATGCTTTAAGCATTTGGTTAAATAGTTTGGAGGTTTAGTTATGGGACTATTTTCAAGCAAAAAGAAAAAACACGACGATTATCAAGCTTATTTAAATTATGAGCAAGAAGGAAATGATCGTTTAAATCATCAGCCTTCTTCAAACAATCAAGTGGATTCCTTTGATCGGTCGATCTATTCAGAAGATAGTGAGCTCTACCACGAATTTGTTAATCGGGCAGAAGCGATGGATGATTCACAACCTTATCCAAATTATTATGAGGAAGTGACTTCACAATTTGATAGTCAGAATGACTTTGACATGACTAATGAGATGGATGCAGAAGGAGATGGAGTATACAAAGCTTTTAATGAGCAATCAGTTGATAAAGACCAAGCAAGTTCACTCGAGGATTATCACCATCAATCAATGGGGGAAGATAATAGTTCTATTAGAAAAAGAGCTAAATATTCAGCTAAAATTGACCGTTTTTTAAATAATGGCATTATCATAGTAGGTGTTCTATTAGTCTTAGTTTTGTTAATCGCTTTTTTGGCATAGGAGGGGTGGTTAGATGAAGAAAATTGGAATTATTGGTGCAATGGAAGAAGAAATTCGTCTCTTAAAAAATGAACTATCAAATTTAGAAGTTCATAATTACTATGGCTTTGAGTTTTATCAAGGAAGATTGAGTGGTAAAGAAGTTGTCCTAGTTCAATCAGGAATTGGAAAAGTTAATGCTAGCCTTTCAACTGTTTTAATGGTTGATCATTTTGAGGTGGATTTAATTATAAACACTGGAAGTGCCGGAGGTCTGTCACCAGACTTATCAGTGGGTGACTTGGTGATTGCTGATGGTTTAATCCACCACGATGTAAACCTTTTAGTCTTTGGATACGACCAAGGTCAAATGGCTGGCATGCCGACAATATATCAACCAGATGAAGATATCAGTCAATTGGCCTATCGATTGGCTAAAGAGAAAGGACAAACCGCAATTAGAGGACTGATTGCTTCAGGAGATCAATTCATTAGTGACAGTCAACAAGTAAACAATATTCGTCAAGTTTTTCCTAACGTAAAAGCAGTTGAGATGGAATCAGCGGCTATCGCACAAGCTGCTTATATTCTAAAAACACCATTTATTATCATTCGTTCAATCTCCGATAAAGCAGATGAAGAAGCTGGAATAAGTTTTGATGAATTTATTATATTGGCCGGACGCAAATCAGCTGAGATGGTAATCGATTTACTGAGTAAAATTGATTAAAAAAACTTGCTAATCTTTTATTAATCGGTATAATAAAAAGAGTGTAAAATAATGCAGCATAGAAAAAGAAAGCGCGTCAACAGTTAGTAACGTCAACGTTAATGAGTAACCACGGCTGCACAAGGTGAAAAACTAACTGCACGCATTCGATTTTCTAACCACTTATTTTACTCCAATACATATTTTATGGAGGAATTTTAATGTCACGTTATACAGGACCCTCATGGAAACAATCTCGTCGTTTAGGAATTTCATTAACTGAAACTGGTAAGGAGTTATCAAAACGTCCGTTCCCACCAGGACAACACGGTAATCAACGTAAAAAATTATCAGAATATGCTTTACAAAAAAATGAAAAGCAAAAATTACGCTTTATGTATGGATTAAATGAACGCCAATTCCGCACTTTATTTAATCGCGCTGGCAAAATCTCCGAAGGTAAACATGGTGATAACTTCATGGTTATGTTAGAGCGTCGTTTAGATAACTTAGTTTATCGATTAGGTTTAGCTACTACTCGTCGTCAAGCACGTCAACTAGTAAATCACGGCCATATTACTGTTGATGGCAAGCGTGTAGATATCCCGTCATATATTGTTGAACCAGGACAAGTAATTAGTGTTCGTGAACGCTCACGTAATTTAGCTATCATCAAGGAAGCATTAGAAACAACAGTTACTCGTTTAGAGTTTGTGAACTTTGATGCTGATAAATTAGAAGGTAGCTTAGTTCGTTTACCATTACGTAGCGAATTAAATGCTGAAATTGATGAAGCCCTAGTCGTAGAATACTACAATAAATTAGGCTAAATCTTAAAGAGATTGTTACATAAGATTGGGAGCTTTCCCAATCTTATTTTTTTCCATTAGAGCCTAAGGAAGTTTTTTTATTGAACAATGCCTTTAAAAGAAAGCCTTCAAATGTTATAATGTATGGTGATTATTTATGCAAAAGGCCAATAGGCAGGGGATTAGAAATAAGTAGAGGAGCGAAAAGGAATGAGTATTAAATTCACGGACATCCTGTTCTTGATCATTGTAGCAATACTCTTAATCTATGGATTAATTTATTATTTCCGTACACAGAGAAAGAAAGAAATTAAAGATTTGGAACAACGTAAAGATGAAATGATGTCTATTTCTGTTGCTGACCAGCTCTTTACTTTGAAGAATATGAATCTATCTGGTCAAACAAAAAGAAAATATGAAAGTTTAGTGGCTACTTGGCAAACCATTACCAACTTTCAATTTACTGAAATAGAAGCCGCTTTGGTAGGTTCTGAACAATTTGTAGAACAAATGAATCTAGTGAGAGCAAAAAACGCACTAAATCAAGCACGTGAAATTCTTGATGAAACAGAAATTCAAGTTCATCAATTGCACCAGGAATTAACAGAATTATTGGCAACAGAGGATGAAAATCAAGAACGTTATGAAGCCTTACTTGAACGTTATCAAACTGCTCGCAAAAGTGTCATGAATCATTCTTTTGATTATGGGCCAGCGATTGAAACGCTTGAAAAAAACCTTCAATATTTAGAGTTGAACTTCACTAAATATAATGAACTAACTGCTAACGGTGATCATCTAGATGCTCAAGATATGCTAGATAACTTAGAGGCTGACTTATCGTCATTTGAAGAAATCTTACAAAAAATTCCAAGTATGTACGATAAGATTCAAAGTGAATATGAAGATTCACTTGAAGATATTAGAGATGGCTACGAAAAAATGGTGGCTAGTCGCTTTAACTTTGATAATATTAATGTTTTAGAAGAAATTGATAAAATTCAAGAGCAGTTAAACCAAGCCAAAAACGAGATTAAAAATGCTGATTTAGCTGACGCTAAAACCTTAATGGACAAAGCAGAGCGTGAAATTAATTCCTTATACGATCAGTTAGAATCAGAAATTATGGCTAAAGAATATGTGAATAGTCACCTTCATCAATTGAAGGGACGAATTGAAGCAGTAACTGAAAACAATCGTTATGCAGGAATAGAAGTCGATCGGATCTCTCAATCTTACATCTTACATAATAATGAATTAGACCAAGTCAATGACTTAACCGAAAGAATTCGCTTGGAGTATCAAAAATTCAAAGATATGGAAGTTGATATTGAACAAAATCATGCCGTATTTACTCAAATAGAAAGCAAAATGCGTAAAATCGAGCGTTCTATTGAAGAAATAGCAGATGAACAAAATCAGTTAGTAAAATCGATAGCTGGCTTAACCAGTCGAGAGAAAGAAGCTAAATCAAATCTTGATTTATATGAATTAGACCTTAGAAATATGAAGCGTAAGTTAGAAAAAAACCATTTGCCTGGCTTACATGATAGCTATTACGAATTGTTTTATAAGGTAACTGATCATATTGAGAACCTCTCTCAACAACTCAATCGTGTCCGAGTGGATATGAATCAAATTGATGAGATGGAAGGTAATTTAGAACAAGGTTTAGATGAATTGGAGGCAATGACTGAAGAAACCATCGATTCAGCCATGCTCACCGAATATATGATTCAACATTCCAATCGTTTTCGCTACGATTACCCAGAGGTAGACCAAGCAATTAAAGAAGCGCAATACTACTTCCACCAAGAATTCCGTTACCGTGAAGCTTTGGCAACCATTGAAAAAGTCCTTCGTCAAGTCGATCCAGATGCACCGACGCAAGTTCGAAGGATGTATCATCAAGAAAAACAAATCCGATTTTATTAAAAGTAAAGTCCGAATAGATTCCTTGGTTTTGGGATCTGTTCGGTTTTTTCTTGAGTCAATTGTCGTTACTAAATAGAAGTAAGAAAGGATTACAGATGTTATATTTTGATCATGCCGCAACCACTCCAGCTCGTGCTACTGTTTTAGACACCTACAATCAAGTAGCTCAAAAATATTTTGCTAACCCTTCAAGTGCCCACAAATTAGGTCAAGAGGCCAATAGTCTGTTGAATAATGCTCGGCAACAAATTGCAGACTTATTACTTTTTAAAAGCAATGAAATCTTTTGTACCTCATCAGGGACTGAATCTAACAATTGGACACTTCAAAGTCTATTATCAGCTCACGCTAAGCTTCATCCTAATAGGCGACAAATTATCCTATCAGCTATTGAGCACCCTTCTATTCGCTCGCAAATTGACCACTTAAAAACAAGAGGCTTTGAAGTAATCCTAGCACCGGTGGATCATAATGGTCAATTGGATTTAAACAGCTTTGAAAATCTACTGAGTGATCAAGTATTACTTGTTTCTACTATGTTAGTCAATAATGAGGTAGGATCTTTTTTACCAGTTGAACCATTGGCACAAAAATTAGAAAACTATCCACAAATCCTTTGGCATGTTGACGCTGTTCAAGCCATAACTTGTAGGATGAAAGCTATGCATCATAGTAGAATTGATTTATTAACTCTTTCTAGCCATAAATTTCACTCGGTAAGAGGGGTGGGACTCTTAGCCATTCGCCAACGTGTTACGAAAGCACCTTTATTATTTGGAGGCGGTCAAGAGTTTGGTATGCGCTCTTCTACTGAAAACCTACCAGCGATTGTAGCAACGGCCAAAGCTTTAAGATTAGCTTGGGAAAACCAAGCAGAAAGTATCAAACACATAAATCATTATCGCACTCAAATAACTCAAGCACTTAAAAAAATGAATTGGCAAGTCTTTGGTGGTAGCCAGGAGCAAGTGAGTCCACATATTATCTGTGCGGCCTTTCCAGGTGTGCCAGGCGAGGTATTACTTCAAGCTTTTTCCAATGCTGATATCATGATTTCGACAACTTCTGCTTGCTCAAGTCGTAAGAAAAATGACCATCATACCCTTAAAGCGATGGGCGTTGATAACAATTTAGCTAATTCTTCAATAAGAATTTCTTTATCGCAGACAACCAGCCAAGCAGAAGTAGATCAATTAATTAAACCAATCCATGAGATTTCAACAAAGTTTAAGCAAGATTTGAAAGGAGCCTAAAAGATTGAAAGAGATGTTAATTCACTATGGGGAGCTCTCAACAAAAGGGCGTAACCGTAAAATGTTTCAAAATAAAATTGCTGAGCATATACGCTATAAAACCAAACATTTAGAGAAAATTAAAATTCATGCACATCATGATTTCATGCATCTTTATTGGCACGAAACAGCTTACGATGAACTGATTGAAATCATTAAAACAATTCCAGGAATTCAAAGGTTTGAACCTGTTTTTCCTGTTGAAAAGGATCTTCAAGAAATTGGAAAAAAAGCCCTTGAACTTTTTGCTGAGTTAAATGTTCAACCGGGAGATAGCTTTAAAGTAATTGCTAAGCGATCGGATAAGAACTTTGAGCATGATAGTATTGCCATTCAAAGAGAAATAGGGAGCATCATTCTGCAAGCCCATCCGGAATTAACGGTTGATCTGAGAAAAGCTAAACACAAAGTGGTCATATCCATCCATCAAGATATAGCCTATCTTAGTTTAAAAAATTATCCAGGTATGGGTGGCTTACCTTATGGTTCAAGTGGGAAAGGCTTATTAATGCTTTCGGGTGGTTTTGATTCACCGATTGCTGGTTATCAAATGATAAAAAGGGGAATGAAGTTGGAAATGGTTCATTTTGCCAGTCCACCTTATACTTCTTTACAAGCGCTTGAAAAAGCTAAACGATTAACAGCAGTTCTCGCTCAGTACGCCACTGCGATTACTTTTCACGAGGTTCCTTTTGCTCATATTCAGTTGGCGATTCGAGAACATGTTCCCGACAATTTATCCATGACTATTATGCGTCGGATCATGTTACGCCTAATGGATGCTTTGTTAAAAGAGCATAAAGCCCGAGCAATTGTTAATGGGGAGTCGCTAGGTCAAGTTGCCTCACAAACTTTACAATCGATGCAAGTGATTAATGAAGTGACCCATTCTTTAATATTAAGACCTTTAATTGCAGTTGATAAAAATGATATAATAGCAATGGCTGAAACCATTGGAACTTATGATATTTCTAATGAGCCCTATGAAGATTGCTGTACGGTCTTTGCACCAAAGTCACCTTGGACTAAGCCTAGACTTCATACTGTTAAAGAGTATGAGGCGCTCTTACCAATTGACCAACTAGTGAAAGAAGCCTTGGAAAATATCAAGACAAGTGAAATCACTGCTAGTTATCAAAGCGAAGCGGCTACAGCCTTCAATGATTTATTATAAGTTGTTGTCGCAAGAATTCATTAAGAAAGAGGAGTAATTATGACAGAAATTAAAACAATCAATACAAAAAAAGCCCCAGCAGCAATTGGACCATACTCTCAAGCAAAACAAGTAGGAGAGCTACTTTTCTGTTCAGGTCAAATCCCAATCAATCCAGCCTCAGGAGAAATAGAAGCAAAAGAAATAACAAATCAAACAAAGCAAGTAATTGCTAATATCGATGCTCTACTAAATGCAGCAGGATACTCTGCAGAAAATGTTGTAAAAACCACATGTTTCTTGGCAGATATGGGTGATTTCGCCGTTTTTAATGAAATTTATGCTGAATATTTCACATCCAAACCAGCTCGTTCAGCAGTGGCTGTTAAGACCTTACCTAAGAATGTGTTAGTAGAAATTGAAGTAATCGCTAGTTTATAATTTATAAGATATTAAAAAGAGCTGTCTAACGACTGATGTAAGTGGTTGTTGACGGTTCTTTTTTAAAATTTAAAGGAGATTGAAAATAATGATCGAAAATCAGATCAAAGAATTTGCTCAAATCATTCAGAAAAGTCGCAAGATTGTCTTTTTTGGTGGAGCCGGTGTTTCAACCGCATCTGGTATTCCAGATTTTCGTTCTGCAGATGGTTTGTTTATGCAAGAAACCAATTACCAATACTCAGCGGAAGAAATAATCTCGCATTCCTTCTATAAACAACATCCTCAAATCTTTTTTGAATACTACTTTGAGCATTTAGTCTATCCAGAAATACAACCCAATTTGGCTCATTTTTTTCTAAAAGAATTAGAAAACAAAGGAAAAGAAGTGACAGTTGTCACCCAAAATATCGATGGCCTCCATCAAAAGGCTGGTTCAAGTCGAGTCTTAGAACTTCATGGGTCTGTTTTAAATAATTATTGTACGCAATGTGGTAGCTACTATGCTCTGGATCAATTAGAAAAAGATGCTCAGGGCATTCCACGCTGTCCTAAAGATCAAGCGATTATTAAGCCAGACGTGGTGTTATATGAAGAAAGCTTGAATGAAGAGACCATTAATCAATCAATCCAAGCCATTAGTCAAGCAGACCTCATGATTATCGCAGGAACTTCCTTAAATGTTTATCCGGCCGCTTCATTTATTCATTATTTTAGAGGAAATTCTCAAGTAATCATTAATCAGACACCAATTCTAATTAGCAAGCCCAATGCTTTGATTTTTGAAGATAAAATTGAGGCAGTTTTTCAGTTAGTGAAAGATTATTTAGCAAATAATGATTAAATGGCGAAGGCCTTGTTCAAAGCAGTAAAGAATGATAAAATAAGTCCAACTTAAATTTTAATTTGACTAAGAAGAGAAGAGTAATTCATCACCATCCAGAGAGGAAACCTTGCGCTGAAAGTTTCTCGATGAATGAAGGTAGCTTGGAGTCATAAGACATGAGAAATCAACAATAGTGTCTTACGGAGTCTGCTCCGTTAACAAGAAAGAGTGATTAAGTAACTTTTTTACTTGATTAAATTTAGGTGGTACCACGTAATTGACGTCCTATGCAAAGCATAGGATTTTTTTTATGAAAATGAATTAAGGAAGGTGTAACGATGGTAGAAAATACGAAGCAAATGCCAAGTAAGTACCAACCTCAGACGGTTGAAGCAGGTAAATATCAAAAATGGATAGAACAAGGTGTATTTAAGCCTTCAGGAGATTCTAAAGCAGAGCCATATTCAATTGTAATTCCACCCCCTAACGTAACGGGTAAATTACATTTAGGTCACGCTTGGGATGTGACTTTGCAGGATATGATTATCCGTTCTAAAAGAATGCAAGGCTATGATACTTTATGGTTACCTGGTATGGACCATGCTGGAATTGCGACTCAAGCTAAAGTGGAAGAGCGTTTAGCAGAAGATGAAAACTTAAGTCGTCATAATTTAGGGCGGGAGAAATTCCTAGAAAAAACTTGGTCTTGGAAGGAAGAATATGCAACCATTATCCGCCAGCAATGGGGGAAAATGGGTATTTCAGTCGATTATGCGCGTGAACGTTTTACGCTGGATGACGGTTTAAACAAAGCAGTTAATAAAGTCTTTGTTAAACTTTATGAAAAAGGACTTATCTATCGGGGAGAATATATTATTAACTGGGATCCAAAAGCCCAAACGGCTCTATCCGATATTGAAGTGATCCATAAAGATGTACCAGGTGCTTTTTATCATGTTAATTATCCAATGGTTGGTAGTGATGAAGTGGTTCAAATTGCCACCACCCGTCCTGAAACACTTTTAGGTGATACAGCGATTGCTGTACACCCTGCTGATGAGCGTTATCAACATTTGATCGGTAAAAAAGTACTCTTACCATTAATGAATCGTGAAATTCCTGTCGTAGCAGATGAGTATGTGGATCGAGAATTTGGTACAGGTGTAGTGAAGATTACCCCAGCTCATGACCCGAATGACTTTGAAGTCGGTAACCGTCATCATCTACCACGAATGAATGTGATGAAAAAAGATGGCACTATTAACGAATTAGGTGGAAAATATGCAGGCATGGATCGCTTCGATGCACGCAAGCAAATTGTAAAAGATTTAAAAGAGCAAGGCTACTTAGTTAAGATTGAAGAACATACGCATTCAGTGGGCCATTCTGAGCGTTCTGGGGCGGTCGTAGAGCCTTATCTATCTACTCAGTGGTTTGTCAAGATGAAACCTTTAGCCCAGCAAGCTTTGGCTAATCAAGCAACCGATCAAGCAGTTGAATTTTACCCACCACGCTTTAATCAAACTTTCCAAACTTGGATGGAAAATGTTCATGATTGGGTGATCTCACGTCAACTTTGGTGGGGACATCAAATTCCAGCCTGGTACCATAAAGAAACAGGTGAAGTTTATGTTGGCGAACAAGCCCCCAGTGATGAAGAAAATTGGTTAAGAGATCCGGATGTTTTAGATACATGGTTCTCATCTGCCTTGTGGCCATTTTCAACCATGGGTTGGCCAGAAGAAGGTCACGATTATCGTCGCTACTTCCCAACCAGTACCTTAGTGACCGGTTATGATATTATTTTCTTCTGGGTGTCGCGTATGATTTTCCAATCTTTAGAGTTTACGGGTAAACGACCTTTCCAAAATGTTTTAATTCATGGATTAATCCGTGATAGCCAGGGGCGTAAGATGTCAAAATCGCTAGGCAATGGAATTGATCCAATGGACGTTATTGATGAATATGGGGTGGATTCCCTTCGCTGGTTCTTAGCCACAGGGTCGACTCCCGGACAAGATATTCGTTACTCCACTGAAAAGATGGGAGCAGCTTGGAACTTTATTAATAAAATCTGGAATGCTTCACGTTATGTATTAATGAATGTGGGTGATTTAACCATTGAAAATTTAGAAATCAAGCAAGATTTGACACTTGCCGATCAGTGGATTCTTTCCCGTTTACAAACAACAATTGAAGAAGTAAGCCGTTTATTTGAACGCTTTGAATTTGGAGAAGCAGGTAGGGTCTTATATCATTTCATTTGGGATGATTACTGTGACTGGTATATCGAAATGACTAAAGAACAGTTGCAAGATCAAGAACATGATCATTTTGCCACTAAATCAGTTCTTGTTTATGTCTTGGACCAATTCTTACGTCTATTACATCCGATTATGCCCTTTGTAACTGAAGAAATTTGGCAGCAAATTGCTCCACAAGCTGCATCAATCGTTACAGCAGCTTATCCAACCGTTAAAGAAGAATACAAAAACGATATTGCTGAAAAACAAATGCAGGAATTGATTGAAGTCATTACAGCGGTGCGTCAAATCAGAAATGAAATGAACACACCATTATCTAAAGCTTTAAAAATGATTATTAAAGTTCAAGATAAGGGTATTGAAGAAAGTTTAGAAAGTAACCGGACATACATTAATCGTTTCTGTCACACAGACCACTTAGAAATTGCCGCTAATCCTGAAATAGAAGGAGAAATGGTTACACAGACACTTTCATTTGCACAAATTTTCATCCCATTAGCTGGATTAGTCAAAATAGAGGATGAGATTAAGCGCTTGGAGCAAGAAGTCACTAAGTTAGAAAAAGAAGTCGAACGTCTAGTGAAGAAACTTTCGAATGAAGGATTTGTTGCTAAAGCACCTGCTCAAGTAGTTGAAGGTGAACGCACTAAATTAGCTGAATATGAACAAAGGTTAAAAGCAGTGCAAGAAAGAATTGAAGAATTAAAACCATTAATCTAAATAGTTAGAAAAAGAGGAATCAAAATGACGTTTACAAATGTTGATGAGGCGACTCATTGGTTGTTAAACCAAATCAATCCTATCCCAAGACCTGATATGACTAAAATGTATCAAGCTTTGGAATATGTGGGAAATCCTCACAAAGGTTTACCAATTATCCATATCACCGGGACTAATGGTAAAGGATCAACGGTAGCTTATTTAAGAGATTTACTGTCGAGCCAGGGCTATAAAGTAGGATCTTTCACCTCGCCACATATTGAGCGGTTTAATGAGAGAATTACTTTTGATGGTCAACAAATTAGTGACGAAGCGCTCATTCGTTTAACCAATCAATTGGTTGAATTAAATGATTACATGGAAGCCTACTCTCCTTATGGTCGTTTAATATATTTTGAACTATTTACTATTATGATGTGCTTATATTTTCAAGAAAAAAAACCGGATGTTTGCTTGATTGAAGCAGGAATCGGAGGCATGTCGGATTGTACTAATGTTTTAGACGGAGAGATTGCCGTTGTTACTTCTATTGGTATGGATCACGCGGATATGTTAGGAGACACCTTAGAGTCCGTTGCTCTTGAAAAAGCGGGCATCATCAAGCCGCAAAAAGAGGTTGTCACAGGACTTATTCAAAAAAGTCCTCTAAGCATTATTGATAAATGGGCAAATGCTCGCACAGCTGTCCACCACTCTTATGACCAAACTTTCGGTGTCAAAAATATTAACAAGTTAAGCCCTTTTAAGACTCAATTCCAATTTTGGACTGACAGTCAAGCAATTCCACAAGAAGCTTTTGAAATAAATATGGTGGGAGATCATCAGGTGAGAAATGCGGCCGTTTCTTTGCAAGTATTTATTTCATGGATGGCTCACCAAAAGCAAACGATTGATTGGCCCAAAGCGAGAGAGGCTTTGCAAAAGACAAAATGGATTGGTCGATTAGAAAAGATTTTTGAAAATCCATACATCTTTTTAGATGGGGCGCATAATATGGAAGGGCTGACCGCACTGAAAAGTGTGGTAGATGAGAACTTTTCTGCTTTCGAGATCACCATTATTTATGGAGGTTTAAAGAAGAAAAATCAAGCAGAACAAGTTCCTTTATTGTTGAATTTTCATGCCGAAAAAGTTTATTTGACTTCCTTCCACCATTTCGAAGCTATGAAAGAAAAAGATTTTGCAGAAGTTTTACAAGCCAAATCAATTATCAATCGTCATAAAGCCCATTACGTTGATGATTGGAAAAGTTGGATGAATGATTATCAATTAAATAATCAAAATAATAAGCAGGCCCTCTTATTAATAACGGGCTCTCTATACTTTGTCTCAGAAGCTAGAGCCTATCTCTTAGCTCACCAAATGATTTAACTTATTGAATAATAGCGAGCACTTTTCCTCCTTACTTCTTGTATTTATTGATACTAGCAGTAAGGGGGAATTCTTTTGTCATCGAATAACTCTTGTATCCGTCAAATGACCCAGCAAGACCAGCCGCGCGAACGTCTCAGACAATACGGTGCTAAAAATTTATCCAATCATGAATTGTTGGCTATTCTCCTTAGAACAGGAAGCAAAAAAGAAAATGTCTTAAACTTATCCATTCGTCTGCTTAGTCATTTTGAACCACTCAATACTTTAAAAATTGCCTCACTTAGTGAACTCCAATCGATTAAAGGAATTGGTCCTGCTAAAGCAGTTGAGATAAAAGCAGCGATTGAGTTTGGGAGTAGAGTGCAAGATGCCCAATTTAAAAAACAGGGCGTTCTAACTTCAACTTCTCAAGCAGGGCAATGGTTGATTAAAGAGATGGGAGACCTTCATCAAGAACATTTAGTCGCTCTTTTTCTAAATAGTAAGAATGAAATTATCAAAAAACAAACCATCTTTATCGGTTCGGTCAATAGTTCGGTAGCTTGCCCAAGAGAAATTTTTAAAGAAGCGGTAAAATATCCAACTGCAAGGCTAATTATTGCTCACAACCATCCTTCTGGTAATCCAGATCCTTCACAGGCAGATTTACTATTTACCAAGCGAATGATAGCGTGTGGGGAGATGATGGGGATTGAACTTTTGGATCATTTGATTATAGGAAACGATCACTATTTGAGTTTGCGTGAAGCGAGTGATTGTTTTATTTAGTTATCTTTAAATGCTAAATGATAAAATACTTGAAAACTATTGAAATAGAATAGCCAGCTATGTTAGAATTTAGATATGTTTTTGTAAGGGGTATCATAGTTTGGGAATTCCACTTCGTACCAAGAGCAAGAATATAATTAATACAGGTGCTTAGGCACGAGGAGGATATTTGTAAATGGAACAAGGTACAGTAAAATGGTTTAACGAATCTAAAGGTTTTGGCTTTATCGAACGTGAGGGTGACTCAGACGTATTTGTACACTTCTCAGCCATCCAAGGTGAAGGCTTCAAAACTTTAGCAGAAGGACAAGCAGTTCAATTCGAAGTTGAGGAAGGCGCTCGTGGACCTCAAGCAGTTAATGTTGAAAAATTAGCCTAGACTTTCGACCAATCTAATCTATCGAATCAAAAAATACCGTAAGGGAACTAAATAACCTTGCGGTATTTTTTGATAGCTATAATCGTGCTCAAGCAGTTGTTTAAAAACCAAATGAAATTTCCAAAATTTAAAATTCAGTTGAGCAAAGAAAGGGTTCGCTAGTTTTTAAACTTTTTTTTTGCTATAATTTACAAAGCTATTGCTATTATTTGAAAGGCGGATGAATGCATGGGGATTTTTGGCAAACAGCAAATTGGAATTGACTTAGGCACTTCAACAACCATCATTTACATTGCACGAAAGGGTATTGCATTGCGCCAACCCTCTATAGTAGCAATTGACAAAGAATCAGGAGAAGTTGTTGCCTATGGAAAAGAAGCATCGAAACTAGTTGGAAGAACGTCAAACCGTTATGAAATGATTTACCCCATTCGTAAGGGCGTTATCGCTAACTTCTCAATGACCAAAATGATGTTGGGCCATTTTATTACTCAAGCCTTACGTCATTCCTTCTCAAAACCAGAAGTTGTCATTAGTTCGCCAAGCCAAATTTCTAAAGTAGAAAGAAAGGCACTAATTGATGCAATCAAATCATTAGGAATCAACCGAGCAATGATTGTTGAGGAGGCTTTTGTAGCAGCTCTAGGAGCGAATTTAGCAATTGAAGAAGCAAGAGGAAAAATGATTGTGGATATCGGTGGAGGTACTACCGATATCGCCACTTTATCATATGGCGAGATTGTAGATTCCTTAACGCTTAGTGCAGCCAGTAATAATATGAATGAAGAAATTCAATCTCAAGTTCGCCAAGAACACAATTTAATTATAGGAAATTATACGGCAGAGACTTTAAAAATAGTGATAGGGGAAGCCTTGTATGATCCTAAAGAAGAAAATGATCATTTAATTGTAAAAGGTAGAGATGTTATAACCGGCGTGCCCAATGAAGCCAAAGTATCCACTCAGACAGTTGCAAAAGCCATTGATGTAGTAATTCATCAAATTATTTTAGGAATAAAACAGGTGTTAGAATTAACCCCCCCTGAATTATCTGCAGACATCATGGAAACAGGTATTATTTTGACTGGTGGCGGGTCTTTACTTAAACATCTACCAGAACGAATTGAAAAAGAATTAGGCCTTTCTGTACGAAGAGCCGATTTACCCATCGACTGTGTCGCTATGGGTGCAGGACGTATGTTTAATGAGTTGGATCGTCAATCATCAGCGATTGAGCGGAGTTTAAGATAATTGTTTACTAGTAGAAAGAAGGCGAAATATGCTTAATAATAAGAAGTTAATTGGAATTCTTCTGGGTGGGATTGTCATTAGCAGTTTAATCGCTTATTCTCTTTTCAATGGAACGAATAATGTGGTCAAAACAGCTGTTAATGAAACAATCTCCTGGACCGGTAGAGTTTTTTCTGAACCAGTAAGCATGGTGGTTCAGTTTGTGAATTCTGTGGACGATTTAGTCAATACTTTTGAAGAAAATGAAGCACTCAAATCAAAAATTGATAAATCTTATGAAATGCAAGTGCGTATTGCCGATTTGGAGACTGAAAATGAAAAATTACGACAAGAACTTGACTTGTCAGAAACTCTTTCTAAATTCACCAGTATTCATGGTACTGTTATTTCAAGAAACCCTGATCAATGGACAGAAACCCTTATTATCAATTTAGGCTCCAAACAGGGTATGGAAGAAAATATGGCTGTTATGGCTGGAAACGGTCTGATTGGACGTATTATAGAGGTATATCCTTCATCTTCTAAGGTTCTTTTATTAACTAGCAACCAATCAAAAGACGGTATGGTATCGGCTCGTGTTCAAACGGATAAAGATGGATCTTCTGCAATTGGTGTGATCAGTGACTATGACCCGAAGGATAAAGAATTCATCATGACTCAAGTTTTGCCAGATGCTAAAGTAAAAGCGGGAGATATGGTCATTACTTCTGGTTTAGGGGGGGTAATACCATCCTCGCTCTTTGTTGGAGAAGTTACCCAAACAGAAATGGATGCCCAAGGATTATTCCAAACGGTAAGAGTAAAACCGGCTGGAGAGATGACTGATATTCGATTTGTAACAGTGATCTTACGTGAAGGAGCTCAGCAAGATGAATAATTTTTCGACTAAATTTGGCTATCAAAGAGAAAGAAACATTGTGGGTATTGTTCCACTTGTCTTACTCTTTGCCTTAGTAATCGATTCAGCCCTGCCCTCTATCTTTCCCACAGCCTTTTTAGGAAATGAACAAATCATTGTTTCACATCTACTGCTCTATTTTATTGTAACCTTTTCCTTTTATTTACGTAATACTTCAATTATGATCTATGCTTTCTTTATAGGGTTAATAGCAGATGCTTATAATTCAACCATTTTAGGCCTATACGCCATTCTTTATTTTCTCATCGCATATTTTATTCTTTCAATCAGGCGTCACTTTCCACGCAACGCTATTATCCATATGATGTTATTTATCGTTTCAATAACTATTATTGATTTCATTGTTTATCTTTTCTATCAACAAGTAGGACTAAGTAGGCTTCTTTTTGAAGACTATGTTGTGATGCGTTTAGGACCAACTCTAATCTTTAATATGGCCTTAACCTTTTTCATGTATCTTCCTAATCGGTTGCTTGTGCGTTGGTTAGGTTATGATGATCATATTATCTTTTAAAAGAAGATCGGGAACTATTTCCCGGTTTTTTTATGCATTTGAAATAAAATGTTATAATTAAGAGAATAAAACAACAAAAGAGGAGGAATTATTATGGCGATCAATCACTCTTTATTAAAAGATGATTTATATCAAGCGGTAAATGGGGAATGGCTAGAAGAAGCGGTGATTCCTTCAGACAAACCAGCTACAGGTGGATTTATGTCATTAGCCGAGAAAGTTGAAGAAGTTTGTTTGAAGGATATCAACGCGTTAGTTGAAGGGAAACTAACTACTACGGATCCTTTAATGTTAGAGTTTATCAAGCTTTATAAAAAAGCACTTGATTTTGAACATCAAGAGAAAGACAATTTGGCAGAAGCTAAAGACTTTTTAAATAGTATCCTTTCACAAGCAGATTATCAAGCTATTACAGCTAAAATGGTGGAACTATTAAACTATAGATTACCTTCGTTAATTAACTTATCCGTTGAACCAGACATGAAAAATGCGGAACAAAATTGCCTTTATATGGATGTCCCAAGGTTAATTTTGCCAGATACTCCATATTACGATGAAGAAAATGAAAAAGGACAATTTCTTTTGAACATATACCAAAAACAAAGCGAAAAATTATTAATAAGTCTTGGTTATAATAAGGACCAAAGTCAACAATGGGTAAAAAACTGTATAGAATTTGATCGTAAATTAGCTAGCTATCAGAAAACGCAAGAAGAATTAGCGGACTATACCCAAAATTATAATGTACGATCCATTGCTGAAGTGAAAGATTATTGTCAAGAAATTGCAATTGATTCTTTTATTAAGCAGATTATCAAAGAAGTGCCAGAAAAAATTATTGTTACTCAACCTTCTTTTTTTGAACATCTAGATGAAATTGTTCAGTCGGATAATATTGAACTTCTTAAATCTTGGATAATAGTAAGCACAATTAATGACCTATCCGGAGTGTTAGGTGAAGATTTTCGTTTAAAAGGCAGTGAGTTTTCATTGGCTCTATCGGGAACGCCTGAACCGATGAAAGCGAAAAAATTTTATTTTTACCTAGTAAGGGATCTGTTTGATCAAGTGATAGGCACCTATTATGGCAAAAAATATCTAGGATTCGAAGCTCGTAGGGATATAGAGAGCATGGTCAAAGCGATGATTGAAGTTTACAAAAAAAGATTGGAAAAGAACCAATGGTTAAGTGATGAAACCATTCAATTAGCAATTAGAAAGTTAGAAAAATTTAACTATCTAATTGGCTTTCCAAACGACTATCCAGAATATTATAAAGACTTAAAAGTGAATGCAGAGAGCTCTCTTTTTAAAAATTGTTTATCGTTAAAGAGGATTCATCAAAAGGACCATTTTTCACAATACAAGCAAGCGGTGGACCGAGATAAATGGTTGATGCCAGCAGATAGAGTGAACGCCTATTACAATCCCACTTTAAACAATATTTGTTTCCCAGCCGCTATTTTACAAGCTCCTTTCTATAGTCTGGATCAATCAAGAGCGGCGAATTATGGAGGAATTGGAGCTGTCATAGCTCATGAGATTTCGCATGCTTTCGATAATAATGGCGCTAAAATTGATGAAAATGGTAACTTGAATAACTGGTGGGCTGAGCAAGACTTTGAAGCTTTTAACCAAAAAGCTCAAGCGGTGGTTGATCAATGGGATGGTATACCGTTTGGCCAAGGGAAAGTAAATGGCAAGTTAACCGTTTCTGAAAACATTGCAGATGGAGGTGGTTTGACAGCTGCATTAAATGCCTTAAAAAATGAAGGAGAAACAGATTATAAGGAGTTCTTTATCAATTGGGCCCGTATTTGGTGTCAAAAAGCGCGTCCAGAGTATGAATTAATGTTGCTTCAAGTAGATGTTCATGCACCGGCAGAATTACGCGCCAATGTCCAAGTGAAGAATCTTGATGAATTTCATGAAACATTTGAAACGTCAGAAGGGGACGGCATGTGGCTAGCTCCAGAGGAGCGCGTTCGCATTTGGTAATTTACCAAAAATATCTTTCCTTAGAATTATGTCAACCGTAAATGAAAATGTCCTGAAATTTTAAAAATTTGCGGGATAAAACTACCGCGCTTCGCTTGGTGAACTCGAGGAAAAAGTGAGAATTTCTATTCTCATCTTTTTCCTCGAG
>NZ_JBNUPE010000010.1:0-69778 GCF_050409585.1 Facklamia sp. P9177 | reverse complement strand
TTCTTACGGTTTTGAAATAAAAAAAGATTTTTATAAAAAGGCAAAAGAAGAGATGCTATCTAATGTGCCTTTGCAAAGCAGTTTATTCTAAACAACAAAAGAGGAGGACAAATAAATGCAAGAACTAATCACTAAAGTAGAACAGTGGTTCATAGACCGCAACTTACATACCTTCGATGGAACTGGTCAACTAGTGAAGCTACAAGAAGAAGTTGAAGAATTGAAAGATGCGTACGAAAAGAATGACCGTGAAGAAATGATAGACGCAGTTGGAGATATAACTGTTGTTTTAATTGGCTTCTGCATGCAGACTGGGTTAGATTTTGAAGAATGTTTGGCCAGTGCGTATGAAGAAATTAAGGATCGTAAAGGTAAAGTTGTTGATGGTGTGTTTGTGAAGGAGGCTGATTAAATGTTAACAAAAGATTTTATTAAAAAAGTTAAAGAGATTAATGAAGATTGGGAAATCGGAGTAGTGGATAAGGGTATATACATTAAAATAGGTAGTGCATATTATTGTAGTGTAAGAACTAGTGAAACCTATGCGCTCGATACAAGATATGAAAATTTTTATGAAATGAGCGAATCAGATAAAGAAAACCTTTTAAAACTATGCGTAGAATACGCTTCGACACCGATTGAAGAGCGAGAAATAAAATTATCAGATGTTGAAAAGACTATTTTAGAAAACGTCGTCAGCGTTAACTATATTGCAAGAGATATTGATGGCGCTTTACATGCTTATAGAGACAAACCGACTAAAGATTCTTACGGTTGGATTGTTTATGAAAGCCCCGATGACCATACTAGATTAAATAAAAAACTATTCCCCTTCATCAAATGGGAAGACGAAGATCCGACTAAGATTAGCGATTTGCTGGAGGTTGATTAGATGAAACCAGTTTTATTGCAAGTAACAGAAAATTTAAGGATCGTTGATTACGACGATCGGAATGTAGCACTTGAAATGTTTTCTACAGGATTTAACCCTAAGACAAAAGAGAAAACTCAGTCATGGAAAACGGCAGGTTTCTTTTCTTCAATCAGAAGCTCCTTACGCTACATTGTAGAGCAGGAATTGATAACAGATACAAATACACTCAATAAGATTGAGAGCGTTTCTGACGCAATAGAAAGAAGCAATCAGGTAGTTCTTGAAGCGATAGAAAAGTTGGGGGTTAACTAGATGAATATCGATCAATTAAAGTTTAAAAACTTATGTTCTGACTTATTTTATTTATCGCCTCAAAATTTATCAGAGAGAGAATTAAACATGTTATCCAAATCGGTAAATTATGCAAAATGCATCATTGACAAAGAAAGTAAAAGGAGACAACTAAATAAAGAGGTGACTAAATGCACCTAATCATTCCAGTGCTTTTAACCGTACTTATCATGTCATCAATATACAGAAAGGACGAGTTTGATTGAAAGAACGAAAAGTAGGAGATCGCTACCGTCCCATTGTAACGATCAAGAAGATGAAGAATGGGAAAGCAACCGTTATTGAAGCGAGTGGGAACACTTATATCTTAAGACACCCTGACCAGTATAGGAGGAAAGCATGAAGCAATTTAAGATTTTAGTAAAAGATGTTCACGGAAATCAAAGATATGTTTACTTTGATGCTAAAACGATTCAAGAAGCAGAAACTGAAGCAAAAGCAAAATATCATTCAGTAGTTGCCATTGAAGAAGTAACGCCAAGCATGGATCTATTCGAGGTGTTTTAAAATGGCGAATGATAGGCATCGTGCAGTAGCGAGAGCAAAACATAAAATGGAAGTATCACTAAAGCGTAAAGAAAAAGAATATTTTAACTCTTTGTCTGTTTATGAAAAAGTAGCTTATATCTTCAAGAAGGCAGTATTTACAGTAGAAGAAGCTCTCGACATTATTTTTTTAGTTCTAGATAAACACAATTTTATCATTAGCAAAGAACGACTACAGAAAATATTCGGAGGTGACGAATGAGGGCAAAAGATTATTTGTCGCAGTTGTTTTGGATTGATGACGAGATAAAAGCTTTGTCCATGGAAAGAGAGACAATATTTAATTTAACTCTTAGAAGGGCAAGCATAACTGATATGAAAGTCCAATCCTCACGAGGAGGTAGACCAGATGATGTGTTTGCGCAACTGTCCGATTATGCTATCAAAATAGCTGATAAATCAGACGAACTAACGGCTTTAAAAATTAAAATATCAGAACTCATTGATAAAGTCGAAAATAAGACAAGTCAAACATTATTAAGATACCGCTACACCATAGGTTACGATTGGGAGAATGTAGCAAAGCTAATGGACTATGAAGTAAGGCATATTTATAGATTGCACGGTCAAGCATTAAAAGATTTTCAAGATGTCATGGAATGTCACTTGGAATAGATGATATTGTTATAATGAGCAATAGCTCAAAAACAATCCCAGTTGATGCAGTTCGCCTAGAGCGTGTGGAAAACTGACAGACTGGTCGCCGAAAGGTGAGTATATATAAAAGTCTATGTATTGTGTTCTAAAAAATATAGACAAAAAAACCTTTAGCAACTGTGGCGGAATAGGTAGACGCTTAAAAGGGATAAGACATATTACGTGGGCAACCCTTGAACAGTGATATGTTATGTAAGGTGCAAATCCTTACCAGTTGCATCGCGGATTGTGATTGTTCCGCACACTCGTAAAACCAAATCATTTCTTTCTTTTCCACCTCGTTTATTGGGGTGGTTTTATTATATTTATAAGTTAAGGGTGGAAGCACATGAACAAAAAATTCCTAGCTAAACTAAACAGATGGATTGCAGAGGATAATCTAATAAGATTCTATCATTCATCACAGTGGCGTAAGGTCAGAGCCATGCGTATGAAGATAGATAACAATGAGTGTCAAGTATGTAAAGCAGAAGGTAAACACACGCCAGCAGAGATGGTCCATCACGTAGTGCATGTGAGAGACAATCCGATGCTTGCATTATCTTTAGAAAATTTATTGAGTTTATGAAATGCATGTCACAATAAAGAGCACCCAGAAAAATTATTGTTGAATAAAAAGAAGTTTACAAATGAGGAGAGGTGGTAATTATGTATAAAGATTTGAATGTAGATAAATGTAAACAACTAGAGAACGAGTTTGGTAATGCAGCTAAACACCTTAATAAGCAAACAGAAATAATTGTATCTGAGCTAGCTGATTCATATATAAACGCTTCTAACAGTTATGCAGAAGCTATTACATATGTAATTGCAACAAATAAATGGAAAGGAATGAATGAATATCTATCTAATAGATTGATTGAACGTATAAATAGTATTGCGATGAATCAACCACCTTCAAAATAACCCCCGGGTCGATTTCAAATGAAGTCTATTCGGGGAACCAGACAACGGGGAGGGGGGAAGACTCCGGAAAAATATACGCGCGCGCGTGAGAGGGGGGTATTAAATGGTAAAGAAGAAAATAGTTGACCGAATTCGTGAAGATTTGCATCAGTATCTTGAAGATGCTGGGGTGTACGGTGAGCATTTTTTTAATCTTGTGGATGATTACTGTAGGCTCTATGAGATTAAAGAAATGTTATGGAAAGACATTCAAGAACGTGGTGTGGCTGTAGAATGGCAGAACTCCGAAACATCTAGAGGGGTTAAGAAGAATGAATCGGTCGGAGAATATAACAAAGTAAATAGTCAAATGATGAACATCCTCAAACAACTTGGCATCACATCTGAAACATTGCGGATGCTAGGTGGTGAAGACGATGCCGAAGAGTTCTAATTATCATCCTGCTATTGATACCTATATGAATATGGTTGAATCGGGAGAAGTTGAATCATGCAAAGAACAAAAACTTTTAATGAAATATCTCAGGAATAAATTGAAGGGTGCAGTTATAAAAGCTGATTTAATTGATAAAGCCATTCGTAGAATGAACCAGTATTTTGACGGCAAATTAATGCCTTGGCAGGAGTTCATAACAGCATTTGTGTTTGGCGTGTACGACAAAGATGATACGATTATGTTTAATGAATTCCTTGTGATGATGGGTAGAGGTGGTGGAAAGACTGGTTTCATGTCACGTATAGAAATGGCTTTAGTGACCACTGAACCAGTAAAAAAGTATCATGTTGATATTGTAGCTACGTCAGAAGATCAATCGCGAGAATCTTTTGACGAATTCTGGGAAATACTCGACGATGATAAACAAAACAATCAAGGAAAGAAATTTAGAAAGTACTTCTATTTCACGAAAGAACAGTACATATTTAAGAAAACGCGTAGTCGTGTAAGGTATCGGACGAATAATGCCAAGACAAAAGACGGTGGTCGTCAAGGAGCTGTTATTTTTGATGAAATACATGCCTACGATGATGAAGAATCAATCAAAGTGTTTATATCAGGTCTAGGGAAGAAGGATAATCCTAGACGTTTTTATTTTACAACTGATGGTTATAATCGTGGCGGTTTCCTGGATATGCTAAAAGATGAATCGGTTTTAATTCTAAATGGAGACCGACCAAATCGAAAGACTTTTCCATTTATTTGCAAATTAGATGATGCCGAAGAAGTTCATGATCATTCTAAGTGGGAGAAAGCTAATCCATCTCTAAATTATTTTCCAGCATTAAGACAGGAAATGATGGACGAATACGAAAAACTAGAAGATAGAGGATCATCAATGGTTGAGTTTATGACAAAACGAATGAATATACCAATGAACGATAGTCACGAATCAGTAACAACGTGGGAGAATATCTTAGAAGCCAACGAAGAACTTATTAATTTAAATGGAATGAATTGTATTGGAGGTGTTGATTATGCAGATACAACAGACTTTGTTGTTGTGGGCTTGCTGTTTAAGGTTGAAGACATCTATTATTGGAAGTCACACACATTTATCTGCCATCGAGCTTTACAAGGACGTAATTATAAGGTGCCGATTGATGTAGGTGTTAAAGAAGGAAGAATAACAATTATTCACGATGATATTATATCGCCTAGCCATGTATCTGGTTGGTTTATAAAGCAGTCTAAGAAGTATCGTATCAAAGATATTTGCACGGATATGTATCGCATTAGTTATTTGTCTGACGAATTCGAAAAGAATGGGTTTAATAAGCTAACGTTATCTCGAAGCGGGTCGAGAACTCACACAGAATTGGAGCCATTTGTGAATGAGATATTCGCTTTTAACCGTATTAAGTGGGGAAAAGATTTCATGATGAATTGGTACACATGGAACACTTATAAACATCGAGACGGCAAAGGAAATATGACTTATGAAAAGATTGAACCTAAGTTAAGAAAAACAGATGGATTCATGGCTTTGCTTCACGCTTTGCAGCATAGAGATAAACTTAATGTCCCAGTTGTGAAAATTAGAAAGAGTCTCAAAACATATACTTACTAGAAAGAGGGGTGGAACATGGGAATATTTGACATTTTCGGGCGGAGCGGTTCGCATAGCAATCCGCAAGTTAGAACTAGCTTATCCAGAAAACAATTAGAAACACTTATTCAAACAACTTCGAATAACATTCATTTTCAAAAATATGCTATTCAATTGTGCGTCAATAAGTTAGCTAGTGCGTTAAGTCTTTGTAAATTTGAAACCTATCAAGAATATGAAAAGATTGAGGAGCATTATTGGTGGAAGTTTAACTTTGAACCGAATAAGAACATGAATATGCATGATTTTTTGTATCAATTAGTGCATGAAATGGTATACGACGAACGTGGCGCTTTAGTCATTCAAAATTCGGAAGGCGATTTTGTAGTGGCAGAGAGTTACGAAGTTATAGAAGGTAGTTTTGTTGGAAATATTTATAAGAATATCCATTTGTACGGTGGATTAGAATTGAAAGAACTTTATAAAGAGTCTGATGTTCTTAGATTTCAATTACCGAATAAAAAAGCTAAGGCGATTGTAGATCATTTATATCGTGAGTATGGTCGTTTCTTATCAGTTGCGTCAGAAGCTTATATAAGAGATCGTTCGTTGAAGTTGATTCTTAATATCGGGTCAATGTTTAATCAACAACCGATCGAAACCGAAAACGAAGATGGAGAAATTGAGGAAATTGACCCAGTGGACGAATTAATGAAAAACCGTTTTAAAAATCTTTTTAAGGGCGGTGACACGCTAACTCCTTTAGAAGAAGGTTTAAGTATTGAGAAGTTGTTTGAAGGAAAAGGAAACGAAAAACAACAATCAGAAATACATAACTTGTTTGATTCGATCATCAATTATACTGCTGATGCTTTTGGAATTCCGAGAGGCCTTCTCAAAGGAGACGTAGCAGATGTAGAAGCTATGACAGATAACTTTGTAACCTTTACTATTCGACCACTCGCAAAAGAAATAGAAACTGAATTGAATCGCAAAATTTATAAGGAAGAGGGTCTGACTAACGGTTCTAAAATCAAATTAGTTACAGGAACTATCCAAACTTACAACGTAGTATCGTTTGCTGCTGCTGCAGATAAATTAATCGCAGCGAGTATCGCAACTCCAAATGAAATGCGTGAGGCATTAGAATGGGAGCGAATGGAACAGGATAAGATGGACGAAATAAAAGTAACTAAAAACTATGAACAACTGGAGACTAGCGAAGATAAGGAATAGTGATCCTAATGTATCTTGGCTAGCAAAGAGCTTAACCAAATAAAAATTATTTTGACGGTCCAATGGCGGTCTTTTTATTTTGTCCTGAATATGACATTAAACTTTTCCATCAACTAAGAAAGGAGGACGCGAATGCCTAAGTTAAAAAATATACCTTTTCAGTTCAAAAATGAGGTAGTAAACGATAAAACTGTGTTGACTTTATCGGGAGTAGTGAGAAAACCTTTTTCTTGGGAAAATTGGGACGAAACTATAAACGAGAAGCTAGTTGAAAGTGTGTTGTTTGGAGTTGATGGCGATATTCACATTCGGTTGAATTCCCCGGGTGGAGATGTTTTTGAAGGCATTTCAATTTGTAACTTTTTAAAATCTTTGGATAATCACGTTACAATTGAAGTCACTGCATTAGCTGCAAGTGCAGCGTCAATTATAGCTATGGGTGCAGATAAAGTGATTATGGCCAAAGGCGCCAATATGATGGTGCATGAAGCAATAACTATGGAAGAGGGAAACAAACAAGTCTTTCGGAAGGCTGTTAATGCTTTGGAGACAATTGATAAATCTTTAGTTTCTATTTATCAAGCTAAAACAGGGCTAGATGAAAAAACCATTACTGAATTTTTGGTTTCGGAAACTTGGTTTACTGCTCAAGAAGCTGTGAAAAAGGGCTTTGCAGATGAAATAGGAAACTTTGAAAGTGAAAAAGAAACGGGTAAGGATTCTGGTGATTCGATAGAAATCAATGATAATGGAATCAAAATTATTAGCAATTCAATAAATTTAGATGGCATGGTTAAACAGATAACTGCAAAAGTAAAAGAGCAGTTAAAAGAAGAACAACAAGAACCAAAACCACAAAACAACTTACTTAAAAACTTTTTAGGAGGAATTAATTAATGAAAAATTTTGAAGAAAAAACAATCGATTTTGAAGCATTAAAGAAAAATGCTTATGAAGCAATGGCGCAAGGTAACGAAGAAGAAACGAAAGAAGCATTTAGTGCTTTGTTCGACAGTATGGCTGAACAAGCGAAAGCAAGAGCTGAAAATAAATCCAGCGAATTATATTCAGCAATTCAGGATGAACAAATTTTAGTTGCTCGTGGAGTACGCAAACCAATCACTTCAAAAGAAATGAAATACTTTAATGAAGCAGTTAAAAAGCAAAAATTAGATGGATTAGAAGCTGCTTTTCCAACAACAGTTATCGAAGATGTGCTTAAAGATATTACTAAGGAGCACCCTCTGTTATCGGCAATCGATACACGTTATACCGAAGCGGTTATCAAGTATATCTATGCTGACCCAACCGAAGTAACAGCGTACTGGTCTGAAATTCCGGCTGATATTAAGCAAATTCTATTACGAACTTTCAAGAGTTTAGAAATGACCGTAGTGAAATTGCATGGGTTCATTGCTTTACCTAAAGGATATTTCCAATTAGGGCCATCTTGGTTAGCTAACTTTGTGACTACAAGCTTACGCGAAGTTATGGCTGCTACTTTAGAAACTGGTGTAGTTACTGGTGATGGTAAATTAAAACCAATCGGTATGATGCGTAAATTATCTGGTTCAACAGATGGTGTTTATCCAGAAAAAACCGCGGTGTCTATCACAGAATTCACACCAGATTCATTAGGTGGAGCGCGTGCGTTGCTATCCAAAGAAAAGACTTTAAATGGTCAAGTTGCTTTAATTGCGAATCCAGAAACTATTGCTACTAAGATTGACCCTAAATTGTTCTTCCAAAACAAAAACGATGGATCATGGAAACAAGTTGGATTGCCTTATGGCGAAACAATTATTCCTTCTTATGCTGTTCCGGTTGATAAAGCTATATATGGTGTGCCTAAAAACTATTTATTAGCTGTTGCAGGCCAGCTAGATATCCGTAAATACGAAGAAACACTTGCCATCGAAGACATGGATCTTTATATCGAAAAGATGTTTACAAATGGGTTGCCTAAAAATTCAAACGCTTTTGTAGTTTTAGATTTATCGGGTGTGACAGGTATCACTCCAGTTGAAGCTGATCCAAAAGCTGAAATTGTAAAGCAAGATTCTATTAGACCTAATGAAGAAACCCCTTCAGTATAGGAGTGAATTACATGTATAAAGTAATCAAGAACTTTCACGACGCAGAGGACAATGAATACTTATATAATAAAAGCGATCAATACCCTCGTAATGGATTAAAGCCAACAGAAGAACGCATTGAAAAACTAGTTAAATTAGGGTTTATCGAAGGGTCAATTGTTAAAGAATTGGAGACCAAGACAAAAAAGGAACTGATTGCTTTACTTGAGGATAAGGATATCTCGCATGATGCGAAAATGACAAAAGCTGAATTAATAGACCTTCTTGTATAAGGGGGTCTTTTAATTATGCCGAATGAAGAAATCTTACCCATCGTAAAGCGACACTTAAAGATCACGTTTTCGTACATGGACGATGAACTCCTTGAATTAATAGAAGAAGCTAAAACTGTCATAAATTCAATCTGTGGGCCTTCTGAATATAAGTATGGTTCATTAGCTATGAAGCTGCTTAAAGCTCATGTTAGGTATGCAAATAGCGCTTTGCCTAGCACCTTTGAATACGACTATCGTCACGATCTATTAAAACTTCAAATAGAAAACGGAGTGAGACGAAATGGCAAATAAAATGGAAGATTTACTTCTAGACGGTAGACTATTCTTTGGAGAAATTAAAACAGAACGTGATGCACATCGAAAAGTAACTGGAAAGAGGTTTGTCCGAACGGGCAACCTTTTTTTTAATTACGTTTCTATCAATCAACGTTTTGATGAATACCACGTCGGCCATTTATCAGAAGTATCACTGAAAGTAAAAGTTTACTTTACGAAAGATATCCATAAGTCACACAAAGTAGAAATTGAAAATGTGATGTATGAAATTTTAACAATGGATCCCGACATAGACCGGAAATATATTTATTTATTTTTAAAGAAGGTGGGTGAATTAGATGCAAATGACCGCATCGAGTCGAATTAAATTAGACCACATTATAAAAGCAATGGAAGAATTAGGTCATCCCGTTTTTGCTATTGATTTAAACAAAGACGAGATTAATAACCGTGACTCTTTCTTCGTTTATAACGACAAAGGAAATATTTCACGCGTTGAAGGTGCCAACCAATACAAAATGGAATTTACCGTTATGTATATTTCGAAAGTGCACGATGATATTGATGAAATTACACTTATTGATCAATTAATAAGATACGGTCTTATCTTTGTAGATTCAACTAGAGATGAAGCAAAATTCAAAGGAACAGATCAGACGGCATTGGTCATCACATTGAATTTCACTCAGATTTTTAGGTTGTGTCGATAATGGTTAAATTTAATATCGAGTTCGAAGATAATGAAGAATTGCTAGAAGCGTTTAAGCAAGTTCCAAATAAAGCAGAAAAAGTAACGAACGATTTTCTAGAATCAAAAGGCGCTCCTGAAACAATGAGGGCAATTATTGGTTTAATGCCAATCAGTCGTGTAAATAAACAACACGCAAAGGAAAGTTCATCATTACAAAAGAAAATGGAAAATCTGGGATTTGAAATATTACCAAAGAAAAAATTCAATTATTTAGTTTTCCCCAATGATGGCATTGGGAACAAAAACCTAAAAGAGCAAATGTTTTTTCAATTAGGTTTAAAACAAGTAGAAGGACCATTAATTAAACAATTAACAGATGCGCTGCTTAAAGCGGCAGAATTATAAAACAGGAGGAATATAAAATATGTTAGTAACAGAACAATTTGATCATTTTGAAATTACAAATGGAATGTTTCGTAAAGCTTCAGAAGGTCTTTTATTAAAAGCTATGCCTATTGGCTGTACAGGTTCGGTTTCAATTGAACCAGAAACCAGAACAATCACTAAACGATGCGAAGGAAAAGTTGTTAAAGAAGTAACAATTATCGAAAAGCTTACAGGGACTTTTATAGGACACTTAACACTTGGTATGGCAGAAGTTGTTTTTGGCTTATCTGGCGAAGGGTTAAAAGAAGGAGTAAAAGGATACGGACGCAATTCTTACGGTGGATCGGGCTCGGCAACGTGGGACGTTTACGACATCGCACGAGAAAACCGCAAATTAATTGCACTACCTAATATGTTGTGGACAGGCGGATTGAATCGCGTCTTCACGAATGGCGAGGATGAAATCGCAGAAGTAGAAATCGGATTTTCCGCATTAATGGATAAAAACGGCTATTGTTATTATGAAATGATTGTGGATGATTCATCTGACCAAGAGACGGTTAAAAAATGGAACGAACAATTCGATGAAGATTTAGTCAAAGCACAATCAGTTTAAAATAAAGGAGGAATGACATCGTGAACATCAGAGAGATTAAAGAGATTGAGTTAAGTAACGGCGAAATTGTTCCAGTTAAAACAAAAGTTTCTTTAGGAATGATTAAAAAATATCAAGAAGATGAAATCATTCCTAAAGATTTTATCAACAAGATGCTAACTAACAACGTAGATGCTCAGAATCTAAAAATTGAAGATTTATTAGGTGTGGCATTTATGTCCTATAAAAACGCTGGTGGAAAAATGTCATTCAAAGAATTTGAAGACGAATGTCCACTTGATATGGATATGTTAGCTATGATCTTTGTAAACATGATTATGGGAGGAAAAGCAGGACAAAAATCACAGTTTAAAGATGCAATAACAAAAGCAACAAAAAAGTAAAAGGCGGTTCCAATAAAAAAACGCCACGTATTGATTATAGCGTAATAACAATCATGGAATTGATCAGTTATTACGCTTTTTTATTTGATATAAATTTGGAAACCGTTTTAACAATCCCTTTTGTCGAATTGGAAGAATTGGCATATAACAAAGCAATTTTAGAAGCGTATAAACACAGTGAATAAATACGGAAAGGAGGAAATAAATGGCTGAAAAAGAAGTAAAAGTTCGTTATAAAGTTCTAAACTCAGAATTTAACAGTGGTATCAAAGACATCAATTCAAGTTTAACTACATTGAATAAAGAATTCAGACTTCAAAAAGAAGAGATGAAATTGACCGGTTCTGAAACAGACAAACTCGAAGCGAGCTTAAATAAATTATCAAAAGAGTATGATCTTGCTAAACAAAAGACAGAGCTGACCGCTCAAGCGTTCGAACAGGCTAAGCAGATGATGGGTGAGAATTCAAAAGAAGCGCAATTATGGGGCAACAAACTATTAGATGCGCAGCGTAACGAAGAACGATTAAAGAACTCTATTACCGAAACGACCCAAGCGCTCGACAAGTCTAAAAGTTCAATGAGCGAGTCTGCTCAAGAAAGCGAACGGAATAAACAAGCTATTGCAGATTTACAAGATGAACAAGCAAAATTAGCTGATGAAAGTAAGAAGTTAAACAGCGAATTAAAACTTCAACAATCGTCCATGTCTGAAACAGCAACCGATGCAGAAAAATTAGAGATGGCCGAAAAAGGTTTAGCTCAACAATCTGAACTAGTCGGAAGACAAGTGCAAAACTTAGAAAAACAACTTGAATTAGCCAAGAAAGAATATGGCGAGAACTCACGCGAAGTCATGCAATTGGAAACGGCATTGAATGAATCTAAGACAGCATTCAACCAAGTTGAGAACGAGATGCGCGATTTAAAAAATGCATCTGGTGATGCCCAAGACGGAATGGATAAGTTAAATAATACCATGAAAGCCGATTTACTCATGGAGTTTGGCGATCGTTTACAAAATGTTAGTGATAAACTTATCGAGCTCGGCAGGTCAGCTATAGAAGCGTTTAGAGAAGTAGATGCTGGTATGGATATCATCACTACTAAAACAGGCGCAACTGGCAAACCTTTAGAGGAAATGAAGCAACAAGCTAAAGAAATTGCTACTGAAATACCCGCTGACTTTGAGACGATTGGTAATGCAGTTGGAGAAGTAAACACGCAATTTGGTTTAACTGGCGATGCCTTGAAGGAAACTTCTAAAGATATTATTCGCTATTCAGAAATAAATGGGGCAGATGTTACTGATACGTCCATTATGGCCAAACAAGCGCTAGAAGCTTACGGGTTATCTGCCGATTGGTTAGGCGACGTATTAGATTCAACCACAATGGTGGCACAAGGAACTGGCCAATCAGTAGACGATTTAATGCAAAAGACGATTGAAGGTGCGCCACAAATTAAAGCTCTAGGACTTGAATTTGGCGAAGGTGTGGCTCTGATGGGGCAATTCGAACAAGCAGGGGTAGACTCCAGTCAAGCATTAAGTAGTTTGAGTAAAGCCGCTGTCGTTTATGCGAAAGATGGGAAATCATTACAAGAAGGCCTTGAAGGTACAATAGATGCAATTATGAACGCTAAAGATGAAACAGAAGCGTTGAACATTGCTCAAGAAGTATTCGGCACTAAAGGCGCTGTGCGTATGGTTGACGCGATAAAACGTGGGACATTTAGCATGGAAGAATTATCCAAAGCGTCGGAAGAAGCAGCAGGTAAGGTTAAATCTACTTATGAAGATACTCTTGATCCTATAAAGGAATTTGAGAAGACACAGAATGCATTAAAATTAGTGATGAGTGATATTGGAGAAGAAATCTCAAAAGTTTTGGCTCCAATATTAAAAACATTAGTAAATTTGTTAAAAAAAGTATTTGAATGGTTTTCTAATCTGCCAAATCCGATAAAAGAATTTATAGTTGTAATGGGAATAATAGTAACGGCATTAGGTATATTGGCTCCAATTATAGCTGGAATCATAGCTGCATTTACATTTTTGGGGACAACGATTACAACTGTTATCGCTCCAATTGCATTAGTGGTAGCTGCAATAGTAGGCTTAGGTTTAGCAATAAAACACTTATGGGAAACCAATGACCAATTCAGAGAAGCTGTTATAAACACTTGGAATGCTATAAAAGAGTTCTTACAACCCATCATTCAATCGATTAGCGATTTTATAATGGAGATTTGGGGAACATTGGTCGCATGGTGGAATGAAAACAACGAATTAATCAAACAGACAATTAATACTGTTTGGGGTTGGATTCAATCTTTCATAGTAATCATATTAGAACAAGTACTCGCTAAAGTAACATTAGTTTGGGGCTTGATTCAAGGGGTCACTCAAACGGTATGGCCTATCATTCAAGAAACAATCAGAATAGCAATGGACTTTATATTAGGAATCATCAAAGCTATTATGCAAGCTATCAATGGTGATTGGTCTGGCTTTTGGGAAACAATGAAACAAACAGTTTTTAATACGTTTAGCAGAATCATATCCAATACCAAACAATCTGTCGATTCTGTAAAAAACTTTATGATAAACGGATTTAATAGCGCAAAGAATAAAACTGTGGAAATATTTAACAATATCAAACAAGCAATAACAGATAAAATCAATGGAGCAAGAGATGCAGTTAGAAATGGTATTGATCGCATCAAGAGTTTCTTTAATTTCAGTTGGTCCTTACCTCAATTGAAATTGCCGCACTTTACAATTAATGGTAGATTCAGTTTAAATCCGCCAAGCGTTCCATCGTTTGGCATTAGCTGGTATAAAGATGGTGGTTTAATGACCGGTGCATTCCCGTTCGGATTTGATGGGAAGAATTTTCATGTTGGTGGAGAAGCAGGGCCAGAAGCTATCCTTCCTTTGACTTCTAAAGTTTTAGGTGAAATTGGTGCAGGTATTGTAAAAGCGACTAATATTACTAATCAAGAATACGGTGGAAACACTATTAATGTATATGCAGATATTGCTAGTGATTATGATGTGTATAACATGATAGAAATTCTTGATAAGGAATTGGGAGAAAAAGAAACAAGAATAAATAGAGGATTGGGGTTGGTCTAAAATGTTAGATGTGTTTTTTGATGAAATAGTTTTAAGCCACCATAATCTTTGTCTTGTTGAAAGACCGTTTATCCCAACCACCGAAAGAGAAGTTGTCCACCATGATAACGTTGACTTGTTGGATGGTGGATTAACTGAATTTGGAGCTTTGAAAAACAGGCAACTTACTTTAAATGTGAACATTCTTGAGGAAAATCTAAAGCCTAAATTAAGAGAATTCAAAGGGGCGTTTTTAAATAAACGCTCTTTTAATATGATCTTTGGTGATGATCCGGAATTTTATCACCGTGTTAAGTCCGCAAAAATAGGTGATATTGAGAACGAGTTTTATCAAAAGGGTGCTTTTAATATCGATATGGTTTTAGACCCTTTTGAATACTATAAGTATCTTAATATAACTAAAGGTATTAATTTGGTAGAGGTTAATAATAGAGGAACATATCACGCTTTGCCTATTATAAAAATAAAGGGCATAGGTGATGTGGTTTTGAAAGTGAATGACCTATCAATGACAATTGAAGGAATGTTAGATGAAATGGTTATCGATTGCGAAAAGTTAGACTACTACAATCCTTTAACGCCCAATTCGTCAGCTGAAAAAATACACACAAAATCCTTCCCGGTATTGCCGATTGGCAAAAATATAATCACTACTCAAGGCAATGTTACATCGATTGAAGTCGAGTTTAAGGAGCGCTTCTTATGATTTCTGTATTTAATAAATCCGCCATCACTAATAAAGAATTGGCAGGAGTGGGACGACCAATATTAGATAATTGGGCGAAAGAAGCTACATATCACTCCACATTAAATGGAGAACAATTTATAAAAATATTGATTCCTCATCGTTCAAAAAAAGTAGATAAGAGTAAGTTGCCTAATGAGCTAGATATTTTAAAAATCACCGATATGAATGATGAAGAAGATTATTTCCGCATTCGCAAAATCAAAGTCACTTTAAGAAACTATGAAATTTATGCAGAACACATTACATACGATCTAATTGATAACTTCATTGAAGATATTAATATCGTTGGCTTGACAGGTCAAACGGCTATGGATCATATATCAATGAACACTCAATACCCACATCGTTTTAAATTATTTAGCGATATTAATAAGCAGGCAAATATACGTATCGTTAGGAAGAATCCGATGCAAGCCATTATAGGAAACGATGACAATACGTTCATCAATCGGTTTGGTGGAGAATTAAAACGATTGCGTTTTACGTTATCGATGAACAAACGAATTGGCAAGAATTTAAAAGATTCTATACGTTCACGAAAAAATCTTACTGGTTTTGAAAGAGAAATCGATATTGACAACGTGGCCACTAGGATTTTACCAAAAGGCCCTAACGGAATTTCATTACCTGAAAAATACGTAGATAGTCCTTTAATTAGTAACTATCCACATCCAATGATTAAAGAGATTGAAGTTAAAAGCGAATTTGAAGGAGATTTCGAAAAGCTTTCTGATCAAGAAAAGCAAAGAATCTATTCAGAAATGCGTCAAGCTTGTCATAAAGCTTTTGAGAGTGGTATAGACAAACCTAAAGCGACTTACAAGGTGAATTTCGTCACTTTAAATATGACGGAAGAATATAAAGATTATCGATCTTTAGAATCTGTGAATTTAGGTGACACCATAGAAGTTTATGAAGAAGAATTTGATTTGTTTGTAAAAGCAAGAGTGGTTTCAATTGAATACGATTTATTAAACTGTCGTTACAAAGAAATTACTCTAGGCGTTTACCAAGGAAGTTTGGTTAGAAATCAAATCAACACGGCTAACAACTTAGCCTTTAAATTTGATGAAGTTAACAAGACAGCAGTTACCGCCCTCAAGTCTGCAAATGGCAAAAACACTAACTACTATTCAGATGATGAACCACAAAATCCTGATGAGGGTGATCTATGGTTTAAATCGAATGGATCTGTTTGGCAGTATGAAATGGTTGATGGGAAATTAGATTGGGTAGAGAAAACAATCAATAAAGAAAAATTTGAATCCCAATTTAAACTGATAGAATCGAAAACAAAAGAACTACTACAAGATATACGAAACGCCGAAAAACGAGCTAACCAAGCGATCGCAGATGCTGGTCTCGAAACGCTTGGAAAAGCTAATAAAAAGGCACAAGAGATAGCTTTACAAAAATATCAAGAAGCTGTAAACGAAGCGAAAAGATTGGACTTAATAGTAAGCGCTGATGTTGAACAGAAAAAGGCAGAAGCGATAGCTAGAGCACAAGAGTTAGATGGGTTGATGGAAAAAGCTTTGAAAAGTTATTCTGACAAAACAATAACTGAAACAATAGATTCTTTAAAGGTTGATTACATTGATGTGACTCTTGATGAATATGTTAAACAATCTACTTATGAAACAGGAATTGATGGTATCCAAGCAAGCATTTCTGAAATAAAAACAGACCCACTAAATAATATAAAGGGGTGGGACGACTTAGCGAGCAAATCTTTTGTTTCAACTCAAATTGATGTAGGAAGCAAAGGAATTAAAGCAGATATTCAAGAGATTAAGGGTGATAAATATAAGCAAGCATTAATAGAAGCGTCTGCATCTTACACTAAAAGTCAGTATATTGACACAATGTTGAAAGGGTATGTCAAAGCGGCGACTTACGAAAAGGGTATTAATGGAATAAACACTAATATTTCATCAATAAAAACAAACCCGTCTAAAAATATAAATGGGTGGGATGATCTAGCTAACAAATCATTTGTATCTACTACATTCAATGCAGAAGCAGGAAAGGTTAAAGCTGAACTCAAAAATTACGTAGATGGTTCAACTTATAAAAATACTGTCATAAAAGCAACTGTTGATTCGATAAATCAAACAATTTCTCAAGTTAGTGAAGGAAAAGTTGCTGGGATAAACCAACTAACTAACACTGTTAAAAGTATGGAACAAATCATTTCAACGCCGGACAGTACCGCAAGGTATTTGATGACAAGTAATATTTTTCAACATGAAATTTCTAATCCTAAATTAGAGATACATAAAAACATTGCCCATGAGAATATTATGGAAGGTTGGGGGTTTAAGTTTAGACCAGATGGCGACGGAAAAGCTTATTTTATAAGCAAGAACAATAACCATTACACAATCGCAATAGAGGTTGAGAGCGAGAAACCATATTCAATCTCTTTTGACAATAAACATTACTTAAACAACCATTTAATGTATTGTTTTACTTCGAGTGGTTTGAATGAATACCTTCCTTTAAATTTGATTGCTAGTCACACCAGCCCGTCGAAAATTGAAAACATCATTATTCCTCAATTCCAAAAATATTTATACATAGTATTTCTTAGTACTGTACCTAAAAATTTTGTGAAGATGGCAAAAATGCAGATTGAACAAAATTCCACAGCAACCGATTATTTCCCTCCGTTATCAGAAAACACTGCTTTTAAATCAGCTTTCACTCAACAGCAAGATAGTATTGATTTCGCGCTTTTTGGTCAAGCAGGAGCTATTTCTCGCATCAACTTAGGAGAAAAAGGCTTGTACTTTAAAGGTGATCAAATCAGATTAGACGGCACAACAGTAATGGACGATGCCTTTGCTAACAATATTTTCACTAAAAATTTAACTACAGATAGTTTGAAAGCCAATAAAGCAGTAATAGCTGAAGCAATTGTTGATAGTTTAAATGTAAATAGGATGACTGGTTACTCCGCAACATGGGTTCAAAATGTATTTGACGGCATTAAATCCAAACTAAAAATAACTGGTGATGGGGTATCGGTAGTTGATAATTTGGGAAGATCATCAACTTATTTTGACGACGACGGAATCGACTTCTTCGAAAAAGGAATAAAATTAGGAAGTCTAGAGTATGTAACGAACGTATCAGATGGAGGTGCTTTATACGGAAAAAACGGTATTTCTTTCCGTCCAGAGAAAAACAGTTATTTTGGGATAAGTTATTTTCCTAGAAATTCCAGAAGTTCAATTCGTGCGCTTGCTGTAGATGGGACTAACGGGAACACGTATTTAGTTAACACTATTTTCGGGGACGAAAGAGCAACTCATGGATTCGAAATTGGCGAAGGTTCGGTAAGTGGTATAAAAGGTGTAACAATACTAAATCCAAACGGTTATGCTGGGCTTTTAATTACTGGAAGTGGTGTCTATGTAACTGATGGCAGAAGCTCGCCATGGAGAAAATTATAAGGAGGATTTCTATGAATACAGTCGAAGAAATGGCATATATTTTAGCAAAAACGATCGAATCAAAGAATGATATTATCAATCAACTATCGAATCAAATACAAGCTAAAGATGACGAAATAGAAGAATTAAAGAAACAGTTAGAAGAAACGGAGGGGTAATATGCAAGGACACGGAATACTATCCGTCCAAGACCTCAATACAGGAACTGTTATTAAACAGGGAGATAAAACTACACTGAAGTTTAAATTGGTCGATTATGACCGAGATGATTTAAAACTGAGTGGTAAACCAGTAGAAATCGTTTTACTGACAACTAACTTTAAAGAGAAATTGACAATTGCAAATACCACGGTCGGGACAGACGGGGTGGTAAGTTTTGTTATCAATGGGGATCTTCCAGCAAACCAATATTACATGGAATTTGTTGTTGATAATAAGTACATTTTCCCATCTGAGCACAGATATTTTTGGAGAATTACACCGTCGTCTAAAGCAAGTGATTTAAACCTTATTCAGATGGTTGGCGTCGAAGAATTAATTAATCGAATTGTCCCCAAAGTAGAAAAAGCATCGGCTGATGAAGTAGTAAACTTAGTTACTCCAAGAGTGACACCTAAAATTGATTCAGATGGCACATGGATTATCGACGGGAAAGATACAAAGAAGCCATCGAGAGGTCCAGCTGGACCGAAAGGAGACAAAGGGAATATTGGACCTAAAGGCGATAAGGGGGATAGAGGTCCGCAAGGTGCTACTGGACCGAGGGGAAGCACTGGTCCACAAGGCCCACAAGGTCCGGTTTACAACGACACCCAATTAAAACAAGATATTCAAAGAGACTACCTAACAAAACAACAAGCCCAATTTGGTTATCAACCGAAAGGAGAATATCTAACAAAGTCAGAGAGTGACAGTCGGTATCAACCGTTGGGGAAGTATTTAACGACCAACAGCGACCTTGGTATTGCAAATCTATTATCAAACAATCCGATTAATTGGCAAATAGGGTCTGTAAATGGAAATCCTAAAAGTGGTGTTGACTATCCATCTAACACAACCTATAGAAGCGATTATATAAAGGTATCAACCGGGGAATATAAATTGCAATTGTTTAATAATTCTGAATATTCAGAATTAAAGACTTTTATACATATTTACAATATAAATAAAAATGGAGTTAGAACCTACAAATGGAGTTATGATAACCCCAAAACCATTAGAATAAATGAGAATGAAGAATTTATTCGGGTTTTGGTGAAACCTGAAGGCGTAAATGTACCAGAAAAAGTTGATGTTTTCTATATAGGAGAAAAAATAAAAATTAAACTTTCAAAAGGCTCAATCGCTACAGACTGGACACCGGCTCCTGAAGATCTAGTTAACAAAGTTGAAGCGGGTCCTTTTCAAAGTGAGAATTTATATAGCAGAAACCAAGAAAATAAATCCACTTTTTTTAGAGATCCAAGAAATGGAATTACAACCGGAACTTATGGACCACATTCGCTGGGACCGAAAAATAAAATCTTGTCTAACAAAGTTATCACTTTAAGCAAAAACTTAAGTCCGTCCGCGCCGGGTGATGGAGCTGATTGTTTAAGATTTGTTTTTTATGATGGTAGAGGAGAATTTATCTCTGGAGATTATTTTGGTGGCCCATCTGCACTAGAAAAAACCGTTACTACTCCATCAAATGCCGATACCATTCAATTATCATATCCTGACGATTGCGATATTAAAGTGGAATATGGCGATAAGGCTACACCGTACATACCGCACGTTAAAGATATTATAACAGTTGGTGAATTAGAAAAGTTAAAACAGGCAATTCGTGATTTAGGCGGAACAATTTAATTTAGGAGGAAATAAATTATGTACAAATTAAAAGAGTCATTATTAATGCCAAACGGCAACACAATCGTTCACTTGGAATATTCAGAGGGGCGCAATTCGTCATTTGACACAATCGAACTAATCGGCGACCAGACTAACAAGTCAGACAAAGAAGTCATTGAATTATGCAAACAAGTTATTCGTGACCGATTAAACCCCGAGAATGCCATTAAGAGGCTTCAAGAAGAATTAATCGAAGCGAAACATCAAATTGAAGAAGAAACTCAAAAGGCAAAGGATGAAATGACCAAACAGGTTGAAGGCGCAAAACTTGAAATGCAGATGATTATTGGAGAATTAACTGAAAGTCTAATGGGAGGTATGCAGTAATGGTCAATATGTTCGTGAATTTAATAAGACATAGCGATAGAACAGGTTGGACTATCGAAAGAGTGCCAGGACTATGGAGAGAGCCCGTCCGTCAGAGATGTATCGAGTTAGGAATAATTGAAGCAGACGAGGAGTCAGAACCGATTTCTGATGAAGGAGGAGAGGACAATGCGGAAGATCAAGCGGCCGAACAAATAGGATAGAACAAAAGAAATATTGATCGATAAAAGAGCTAGTTTTTTGATAACTGGCTCTTTTTGCATAGTAAAAATAATCAGAAAGAAGGAGTAAGATGGAATTACAATTCGAATTAGAGAAATTAATTGAACAGTATCAAGCAATTAGTCACAATGTTTATATTATTATTTTTGCTTGGTTTGTAGTGGCAGATTTTGTAACGGGATATGCAAAAAGTTTTTTAGGTGAAGTGGCTAATTCTACAAAAGGGCTACAAGGGTTGATTAAACACTTGCTAGTGGTGTCGCTAGTTTTATCAGTCTATCCAGTTTTATCTGTTCTTGGTTTTAAATCAATTGCCACTAGTTTTGTCGTCTTTTATATAGCGACTTATGGCATTTCTGTTATCGAAAACTTAGGACAAGCAGGAGTCCCTTTGCCTAATTTTGTTTCACAATATTTTGACAAGTTAAATCGTGAAAACACAGAGATTGATATGAGCAAGGTAACTATGACACTTGATGATGCTTATCGGAATCCGAAAGTAAAAGGTAAAAATGATGAATAGAGAACAATTTATAGAAATGGTTGCAGGACTGGTTGAAAAATATTCCAGTCCTATTTTTAATTCCGTTAGAATTGCGCAAGCGTGTTTAGAGTCTAATTACGGTCAATCTGACTTAGCTAAAAATGGCAAAAATTTATTTGGAATTAAGGCAAGTTATCCTTGGGCAGGAGAATTATACACAAAGATTACCAAAGAAGAAGTTACTGGAAAACTAATTAAAGTTCCGGGGGATTTTAGGAAGTATGCTTCTTGGGAGTTGTCAGTAAAGGATCATGCAAGTTTCTTTACATCTACAGACTATCGCAAAAACGTCGCATACAAAGATGTTTTAAGTGCCAAGACACCCGAACAGCAGGCAAGAGCTTTAGCGGGTACGTATGCGACAGATTCAACTTATGGAGTAAAACTAATTAATTTAATCAATGAATATGATTTGAAACAATATGATAAGGAGAAAATGCCTATGACAGTAAAATATCCTAAACCAAGAATAATCGACCGTACGAAACAAGCGTTGGGTTATCCGGGACACGGTGTTTATCCGAAACGCTCGCTACACAAAATTAAATATATTATTAGACATTACACAGCAACAAAAAACGAGGGATATGGTGCCGAGGTCATCAGAAACCATGAGAATTATTGGCGAAATCATCACGGTTGGAATTTGGGCGGCTATCATTATTTTATAGATAGAGCAGGAAATATTTTTCAAAACTATGATTTGAGTATTGTCAGCTATGGCGCAGGCGCTGTCAACCCTGAATCAGTGCATATTTCAAGGGAAGCAAGTTCAAAATATAACTATACAAAAGCACAGGATCAAGCTGAGCAAGATTTGATTTTATGGTTATTAACTAATCCGCTGAAACACTTGTCAGGAAACTCAATCAAAGGTCACAAAGAATTTATGCAAACATCATGTCCGGGATATTCGATCAGTGAACTTGCTCAATATCGCAAATTTATTGCCGAGAAATTAGACAGCAATTGGGGAGATTTTACAAATCAAAATGTCACAGCATCAAAAAGTGGTGTTTATGTCGTCAAACACGGAGACACCCTTTGGGCAATTGCGAAAGCTCATGGTAAAACTGTCGACCAATTAAGAGAGTGGAATGGCATTCAAAAAGGCGAATGGTTAAAAACTGGCCAAGAATTAAAAGTAACCGACGAGAATGTAGAATATTATACTGTCAAAAAAGGAGATACTTTGTGGCAGATAGCTAATGATTTCAATCTTACCGTAAAACAACTTATTGATTGGAATAATTTAAAATCCAACTTAATCATAGTAGGTCAAAACTTGTTGATTAAAGAACCAGAACACAAAGATGTTCCTCTAGCTCCAACTGAAGATACGAAACCGACAGAAGAAAAGCCGGTCGATAAAGTAGACGATCCAAAAGAAGAAGCGATCGAATTGGAAGCGGACGAGGAGTTGAGAGTGACTAAAGATGGAAAAATCAGAATTGTTAAGATTGGTTAAAGGTTTGATTGGGTTTATATTAACGGTGATTGGTCTATATGTCGCTTTTAAGACTCTTATAAATTAAATTCAAAAGATAATCAAAAGAAAAACTCCCCACTTCCTAATTGGAGGTGGGGTTCTTTTTTGTCTTGTCAATTATTGGCTTAAAATATTTATCCTCTAAAGCCTTACGCGCCTTAATCGCTTCTTGAAGGTCATCATATTCACCGCCTGAATATTGTTTCTTCTGAAACTGCAAAGTCACACGGTATTTTTTATATTGACCTTTCGAAATACCTTTATAACCAGTCGTATTTGTAATAGGTACTTTAGAATTAATATTATAAATTGATGTCCCATCAATTCGTGCTTCTTGTAGTTTCTTAGTGCCGAGAGGTCGTATCTTATCAAAATGTTTATACCCTTCATCATGGTAGCAGCCGCAGGAAACAACTTTCCCATTATTTAAATTGCACGTCTTTACAAGACATGTATTTCCGCACTCACACTCGCACTCCCATAAAAAATTTCCTTTTATTTTTTTGTCCGTTTTTCTTAAAACGGTTAGGCGACCAAAACGATCGCCCGCCTTAATTTTACTTGTTCGTGCCATTTTTAAAGATATAAAACCATGCCGTCTACATTGTTATAGACAATTTCATAATCTTTTGAAGTTGCTACTTTTAATTCTTCTTCGTTTTCTGATTCTTCTAACCAGTCAATCCAATCTTCTTTACTATACAAGAAACCTTCACCCGAATTGTATTCTTTAGACATTGTATAAACGTCTGACTTAAATAATTTAAAAATAGGGTCCATTTCATTTGAACTAGTTTTCTTATAATTTTCTAAATACTCTACGATTTCATTAAATTTGTTTTCCATTTCTAATTCCTCCTGATATTTTGTTAGTTTTAAAGCACTTTCGAATCTCATGTTTTCCAGTTTAGATTGACCTTTTCTATACTTGTTTATTGCTTGCTGACTCATGCCGGCGATGTTTGCTAATTCAGAATCTGTCATATCAGAGTTCATAATCTTTCTTAACTTGTCGATCTCGTTCATTTTAATCTTCCTTTCCTTAACTTCTGACTTTATTATACAACTAAAGTTGTTAGAAGTCAACACTTTTTACAATAAAAGTTTTAATTATTTTAAAAAAATTATGAGATAAAAAGGGGCAAAAAAGGGGCAAAAGGGGCATGATATTTTGAAATGCAATGAATACCTATGAATTACAAATGCCTATTTATAGGCGTTTTGAAACGTAGTGAAATGTAATGAACAATAAAATAAATATCCGTTCATTGTCTGGAAAAGCAGCACGTATCAGAGAACGCGGACGTTAGAAAAGACTCAGAAAGCCTATTCTGTAGGCTTTCTTTTTTTGTTAGGAAATTTTTTTCATTTAAAATAAACATGAGGAGACTCCCAAAAGTTAGCGTTTAAAACGTTCTTTTGAGGGTCTCCTCTCTACATTTAAATGAGAAACTATTTTATTGTTCAAAGATATCCGAGCGATATGTAGGTAAGTTCTTCTTTAATTCATTAGCTTGCCGAGTCAAGCTTAATCCAATATCAGTATCGGCAACATAATAACGTTTTGGTTTTTCAGTCACTACATATTTCTTTGGTAGGATATCAAAGCGTGAGGCAATAGCATCTTCTCTGCTTGTAAATGGCTGGTGAGCACAGATATAAATTTCAAATGAATTATCTACTAAGGTATAGCCGGCAATGCCGGTTACTTTTTGATAAGGTTTTGCCAAGCCACCATCGATGACTAACATTTTTCCATTGGCTTTAACCGGTTTTTCACCTGCGACGGCTTTAACAGGTGTGTGTCCGTTAATAATATAGCCGGTCGGTTCTAAATCAAACTCTGCCAGCATTTTTAGGCAAAAATCTTCATCATTCCTTAACTCATAATATGGATTTTGAATTTCTTTATGGGTTGTTTTATCTTCAAGGAAGTAACGTTCAAATGTTTTCATGGCATGTTTACCAAAGAGTGTAGAAACAGGACCACACCATAAATACCATACTAAATCGGTATCAAAATCATCCATAGAGTTCTTATCTAGAAAAGTTCGTGTAATCGATTCGCCAAACTTTTCCATCAAACTGCGTCCACTATATTCTTTACCATCTAGGGTGACTTTCATAAATTCCCCGTCTTGATGAGTGGGGATACAGCCGTGGAAAAGTAAGTTGCCATTGTAGCACTTATACATGGTTCCCTTTGAGACTAAAAAGTTAATATGACGTTGTAACTTTTCAGAATTTTGGAATTGATGCAATAAGTCTAAGAGTACTAATTCCTCGCCTAAAGTCAGTTCAAAGGGTTCTGCAGAATCGACCCTTTGGAAGCAACCGTTCTTAATTGGGTATTCAACGCCCTCAACCACGACACTTTGCCGGTCAGCGGATAATTTATCCAGTAAGAGTCTTTCTTCCATATTGAATTCAGGACGCCGTTGGATAATTTGACTTTCCACTTTGAATTGCATAATCGAAATAGCTTGATGCATGAGTGTGATTTCATCAATTTCCTCTTGGCTTAATTCGGAATTATCTCCGCGAGGGTGAAAGGCTGGATTGTCTTGGTAATAGCGATGGCCATATTTGGCTAAGCGACTTAAGTCAATTCCATAATCTTTCAAGAGTTGACTATGACCATAGCGCAGCTGGATACGGATAACATTGGTCAAACAAGCTAATGATCCTGAATAGGCACCAATCCAGATAATATCATGGTTACCTAATTGAATATCAAGCGAGGGAATTTCCATTAGGCGGTCTACGATTTTATCCGGATTTGGTCCTCGATCGTAGATGTCTCCTAATACATGGAGGTGGTCAACCACAAAACGTTGAATTAACTGAGCTAAAGCCATGGCAAAGTGGTCAGCAAGATTGAGGTCAATAACGGTGTTAAAAATAGTGTGGTAGTAGCGTGACTTATTATCTTTTTCGTCATATTGATAAATAAGTTCTTCTAGAATATAGGCATAGGATTTTGGTAGAGCTTTTCTTACCTTGGAACGGGTATACTTACTAGAAACATGGCGCGTAATTTGAACTAATTGATCTAGGAGTGTCATCCATTCATCTTTTGTTTTTTTGGCATTTAATATCAAGTCTTCTGGGTAATAAATATTGAAACACAATTCTAACCTTTCATCTTTAGTTAGAGTATCATGAAAAAGGTCATCGACCTTAATTGAAATAACACCTGAGCAGTTCCGTAGCAAATGATCAAAGGCTTCGAATTCACCATGTAAATCGGAAATAAAATGTTCGGTTGCTTTAGGTAACTGCTTAATAGCCTCAAGATTTATAATTTCGATTAAATCTTCAACAGTTTGAGCTTTTTCTAATCTATCCATTTCCTACCTCTTTTCAAATAATATAAATTTTTTATGATTCTATCTATAAGCTATGCAATTTAATTGTGAAAGTCAATCCTTTGTTTCAAAGTCAAACTTTGATATACTTAAATTCGATTACACTTATTGTGAGGAAAGAGGGAAATTAATGTCAGAATTTAAAGAAAGATTTGATGCTTTACTAAAAGAAAAGAAATTACCTGCTAATTACCAAGAAATTCAAGACGGAAACCACCTATATCGTTTTCAATTTAAGGTGAGTAAAGAGCGTAGACTTGTTGTAGAAGTGATTATTCAAAATGCTAAAGGCGCTCATTTAGATGCTCAGATTATTTACCGTCATGTTCATTTATTAAAAGATTATAATCAGCGCCCTGAAGCATTAGAAGCGATCAATGAATTAAACGAAGCTAAAACAGGTTATTATAACCTTTATTTGGCAGGAGATGGTGAAATTTACCTGCGTAACCTACTAAGAGCCACTCAAGACCCTACTTTAATTTATGAAGTATTGGTAATGGGTTCTAGTATTGCGCGCGCATTACTTGTTGAATTGGAAAAGAAATTAGGCGAATCTGCTAATCCAATGATTTAATGGAGGAAAAATAAATTGATCATTGAATATATACAACAAAGACCTTGGCTAAACTTTTTATTTGAACTGACGGTGGCCTTAACAGCTGCCTTATGTATAGGTATTGGCTTAAAGCTCTTTTTAATGCCTGGAAATATTTTCTCATCAGGTACTTCTGGTTTAGCACAAATTTTAAACTACTTTGCAGTGAATATCCCAGTTATAGGTCCTTATATGACAGTAGGGAATATCTATTTTCTATTTAATATTCCGATTATTATTCTTTCATGGGTGAAATTAGGAAAGCAGTTTACTATTTGGACCTTAATTGTTGTTTTTGTATCTTCCTTAGCAACTAATATGATTCCTTTAACAGTCATTTCTTCTAATCCGTTGCTTAATGCGATTATAGGTGGAGTGATTTGTGGCATTGGTTCTGGGATAACTATTAAATATGGTATGTCATGTGGTGGTTTAGATATTATTACTTTGGTAATTTCTCGTGCTACTGATATGAATGTGGCATTCATTGGTTTTGCCATCAACTCATTAATTATTTTAGCTTCTGGCTTATTATATGATTGGGAATTTGCCCTTTATACCTTGATCTCCATTTATGCCTTAGCTAAAACAATTGATGCCATTCATACCAATGAGCAACGCCTTACAGCTTTAGTAGTGACTAATAATACGGATGAAGTAGTCAACGCTATTTATAAGTCAATTGTTCGAGGAGTAACTATTCTTGAAGGACAAGGTGGCTACTCGCGTGATAAACGAGATGTCTTAATGGTTGTTTTAAACCGCTATGAAATGTTCCCCTTAGAGCAAGCCATTCGACAAACAGACCCTAAAGCTTTTATTAACTTTATTCGTTCGAATAAAGTGGTAGGTCATTTCTTTAGTAGAGACCAACAAAAGGCTATGAGGAAACAAGTTCAAGTCGACAGACCATTAGAAGAGGAATCTGAAGACTTTAGCTTTTTCAACCTGCCGATGGAATTTGATCAATTATATGATGGAATCGAGCATGAGGATGACGATTTCTAAACAAAGTAAAAGAGCAAGGGATATAGTGACCCCAAGAAGTTGGACCATGAAATCCAACTTTAGGGAGTCAGTACATTCTTCCATTGCTCTTTTTTAGTTTCTGATTACTTTTGCTAAAAGGATGGTTTACTTTATTCCTATTAACGCCTAGGAGCGAGATACGTGCAATTTAAGCATTTGGATCACCTTAACCTTTCTTTTTAGTTTGAGTTAATGACAATCCCAACACTCCTTTCACAAATTAGTCTCTGCACTTACTTGACATAAAATAAAATACCCCCACCAAAAATTGGTTAGGGGATATGTGAGTTGATTATTTTAATTGAGAAGTTACCTCCAAGAAATGCAGGCTGAGTGGAAGAGTTTCTATTCAGAAAGAGTGATTGAATGCAGCTTCTGAATTTTTTCAAACTGAAAAGTTGCTTCAACATCATAACGCCTCCTTCAATAAGCAAGATTAGAATATTCTCTTCAAATAAATTATATCAAAGTGAAGTCAGAAATAAAGTAATAACTTATTATTAATTAAAAGAAAGATTAAAATAATCGATAAGATAATGAGCCAGACCATCTTGATCATTGGAATGCTCAGTAATATCGTTAGCAATATCTTTGAGGGGTTGGATGGCATTACTCATTGCCACGCCATGACCTGCAAATTCAATCATCTCCAAGTCGTTATCTTCATCACCGAAGGCTAGAATATTTTGACGAGGAATATGATAGAAGTCAGCAATGGTTTTAACACCCACTGCCTTGTGTAAATTTTTACTAACCACTTCTAAAACGGGTATTTCACCCCCCCAAGTTCGCACAGAAACTTGATTTGGATAGCTAGCCATGATTTTCTTTTGAATAGGTATTTGGTCTGCTTCCGAAGTGAAAAGGGTTACAGCAATCGGATTATGAATGAGAGTTTGTCGAGAAAGTTTTTGATAGCTTGCGTCTTCGGCTGGATAATAGGGTGACTCAGGAAGATTCATTGAGGAAGTATAAAGACGTTCCTTACCTTCGGCACAAACTAGCTGAATGCCTAATTCATCTTGCCGGTTAAATAAATCAAAGACTATTTCACGATCTAACTCATGGTAGTAACTTGCTAGCCACTCAGGTCGGTCAGGGAAGTGACAATAGGCACCGTTAAAATTAACCATAGGTGTAACGAGGTTTAAGACTTGATAAATTTCTTTACTAGTCCGATAAGGTCTTCCAGTAACGATACAAACTAAATGACCCATGTGATCTAATTTTTGCAATGTTTGAATCGTTAAAGGAGTAAGTTTGGATTGATTGTTTAGAGTAGTGCCATCTAAATCAATGGCAATCATATGTTGGCTCATTAATTCGCCTCCTTTAGAGATTGCTTCGATTATAGCAAATATGAAAGCTTAAGGGCAACTATTCATGATTATTGGCTAAAAGCTTGAATTGATGTAGAATGAAAACAAAGAAAGTGAGGCGTTTGAATGGATTTAGAAAAAATGCGCGACACAAAAAGTTTAAATGATGAAGAACGTATGATTGTGGATCGTTTATCGAATGTGATTGACCCTGAATTAGGGGTCGATTTAATTAATTTAGGTTTGATTTATCGAGCCGATTTAACTGAAGAGGGGATTTTAAAGATTTTATTAACTCTAACTACTCCAATGTGCCCAATGGCAGATGTTATTGTGGATGAATTAAATGGAACTTTCGAAGATGTTCCTCAAGTTAATAATGTTGAAGTTACTATTACTTTTGATCCACCCTGGTCTTTAGATAAATTATCACGCTATGCCAAGATAGCTTTAGGAGTGATGTAATGGATGTCATGGTTTCTGATTTTGTGATTGAAGATGGGCCATTTGGCCCTCTTCCAGGACGGACTCTATCTCCTAGTGAGCAAGTGAATCAGCCCTTACCACTTGTTTTTTTCTATCATGGATGGACCAACTCAGCTGGTGAACATTTACATTTTGGTATGGAAATTGCCCGACAAGGCTTTCGAGTAGTCATGCCAGATGCCTATTTACATGGGAAAAGAGGGGATAGAAAGTCGCTAGAATTGCAAGGTTTTTTAATGGCTCTTCGAGCTAATATAGAAGAATTTCCATTATTATTCGACCATTTTAAATCGACGACTAAGGATAATTTTGTGGCAGTTTCGGGAATGTCAATGGGAGCAATGACCACTTTACTTTTACTCAGTAGACACCCATTTCTTTCAGCAGCCGTTTCCTTAATGGGGAGTGCGCACATTTCTAAGTTGATTGATCAAAATATTATTAATAACCAGTCATCATCTAATCAAAGTCTAACGAATAATCAACTTTTAAAAGAAACACATAAAGAATTTGCCATTATTTATCAGTCAGATTTAAGTAAGCAAGCCGAAAAGATAGCCAATCGCCCTTTATATATTTGGCATGGCGAAAATGATCCGCTTGTTCCTTATCAAGATACGGTAGAATTTGTGGAATCCATCATCGATCAACCCTATAGTCAAAATACATACTTCAACCACGAACCTGCTTATCATCGGGTTCCATTTAAAGAAATTGTTAAGATGGCCAGCTTTTTAAAGGCAGCTTCTCTTAAAGAAACCGATCAGATATGGGAGTACGTAGAAAAGCTATCTTTAGAAAGAAAAGATTTTTTTGAATAATAAGAAAGGTGATTGCTTGCAAAAAACTAAACAATGGTTAGACCATCGGGTGGATTTAAGTTCTTATATTGAAAAAGTTAGCCAAGACCAAATCAATCAATTGGTTTTCAAACTGATTCTTCTTTTACCCTCCTCAATGATCGCCACAGATATTCGTAGTGGCTTTCCGCTCTTAATCAGTATCGAAAGGAATCGAATTAAGGATATAGTCTTACAACGAATCTCTCTATTAATTGAAGAATATGCACTTGACCTCTCAGACTGGCATCAATTAAATTTTATAATTGATCAGAGTCAAAAGACTATTAAGAAATATTATCAGGATCATTCATTGATTGATTTAGATTCTATACAAGTGGAAATTAATTACTTTTTAAAATAATTTAAGTAATTTAGTAGAAGTTTATTTTTTCCTAAAAATTTTGCCCCAACCTATTGACCATTCCTGACCAATAGGTTATACTCAATTTAAGCTCTTTGAGAGAGCTTTTAATATAGATTAAATAATTTGACCAATTCTGACCTTAAGGAGTGAGAATATGATAGAAAAAATGACAACCACTTTGCAAAGCGCCATAGCTGAAGCGCAACAAATTGCTATTAGAAGACAGCATCAAGAGATTGATATCCCGCATTTATGGCGTATATTTATTCAAGCAGACCATTATGCTGCAAAATTATATGAAGATATAGGTGTTGATCGGTCGGCTTTTCAAGCAGTGATTGAAGGAGAAATTGATCAATTACCTCAAGTTGCCGGTCAAAATATTCAATATGGCCAACACTTTAGTCAAAGATTTACTCAGTTATTGAATGACGCCAGTCAAATAGCAAAGAAATATAAGGATGAATACTTAGCCACTGAAGTGATTCTACTAGCTTTATATAAGCAAAAAAATAATCCTTTGACCAAATGGTTAAACCAAAAGGCTATTAATGAGTCCCTACTAAGAGAAAGAATTGAGAAATTAAGAGGGGGAGATCGTGTGACATCACAAAACCAAGAAGAGACTTATGAGTCTCTAGATAAATATGCAACGAATCTTAATGATGCGGTTAAAAATAATAAGCTGGATCCAGTAATCGGTCGTGATGAAGAAATTCGTGATGTTATCAGAATTTTATCTAGAAAAACCAAGAACAATCCGATTCTAATTGGTGAGCCAGGTGTAGGTAAAACAGCCATTATCGAAGGATTGGCCCATCGAATTGTTCGCAAAGATGTTCCCGAAAACTTAAAAGATAAGGAACTTTATTCCTTAGATATGGGCTCCTTAATAGCAGGAGCAAAATATCGTGGAGAATTTGAGGAACGTTTAAAAGCCGTTCTTAAAGAGGTAAAAGAATCCGAAGGGAGAATTTTACTCTTCATTGATGAGATTCATACCATTGTTGGTGCAGGTAAGACAGAAGGATCGATGGACGCTGGTAATTTGTTAAAACCGATGCTAGCAAGGGGAGAATTGCACTGTATTGGTGCGACAACCTTAGACGAGTATCGTGAAAACATTGAAAAAGATAAGGCCTTAGAACGTCGATTCCAGCGCGTTTTAGTCCAAGAACCAACAGTTGAAGATACTATTTCTATCCTAAGAGGTCTAAAGGAACGTTACGAGATTCACCATGGGGTCAATATCCATGATAATGCCTTAGTGGCCGCTGCAACCTTATCACATCGATATATTACCGATCGTTTCTTACCAGATAAGGCAATTGACTTAGTTGACGAGGCATCTGCTACTATTCGCGTAGAAATGAATTCTATGCCAACTGAAATGGATGCTGTCAACCGACGGTTAATGCAATTAGAAATTGAAGAGGCTGCCTTGAAAAAAGAATCTGATGAGGCTTCTAAGAAACGTTTAGAAAATCTTCAAGAAGAATTGGCTGATTTAAGAGAAGAAGCCAATCAACTGAAAATGCGTTGGGAAGTAGAAAAAGAAGCTTCTAACGCTTTAAGAGATAAGCGAGAAGCCTTAGATAATGCGCGTAGACAGTTAGAAGAAGCTCAGAGTAATTATGATCTTGAAGCAGCGGCTCGCTTACAGCATGGCGAAATTCCGCATTTAGAGCAAGAATTAAAAGAGTTAGAGGCTAAAGCAGAAGAAACTTTACAGTCTGATACTGAACGGTTAACTCAAGAACGTGTGACTGATGTTGAAATAGCCAAAGTAGTTGAAAGATTAACTGGTATTCCAGTCAGTCGCTTAGTTGAAGGAGAAAGAACCAAGTTAATGCACTTGGATCAAACGCTTCATCAAAGAGTGATGGGGCAAGATGAAGCGGTAGAAAAAGTAACACAAGCCATCCTAAGATCAAGAGCTGGTTTGCAAGATCCACGTAAACCAATTGGTTCCTTCCTCTTCCTAGGTCCAACCGGTGTTGGTAAAACAGAATTAGCCAAGTCCTTGGCCGAAGTCTTATTCGATGATGAAAACCACATGGTTCGAATCGATATGTCTGAGTACATGGAGAAGCATTCCGTTTCTCGTTTAGTCGGGGCCCCTCCAGGTTATATTGGTTATGAAGAAGGTGGCCAATTAACAGAAGCTGTAAGACGTAGTCCATATTCCATTGTCTTATTAGACGAGATTGAAAAAGCTCACCCAGATGTTTTTAATATTCTCTTACAAGTTTTAGATGATGGCCGTCTGACTGATTCTAAAGGTCGTGTTGTAGATTTCAAAAACACTGTTTTAATCATGACTTCTAATATTGCTTCTCATTTATTATTAGAAGGAGTGAGTGATAAGGGAGAAATTCTAGCTGAAGTAGAAACACAAGTAAATCAAGCCTTAAGCAACCACTTTAAACCTGAATTTCTCAACCGAATTGATGATGTCGTTCTCTTTAAACCTTTAACTCGAGCAGATTTACAAGGTGTAGTAGAGAAATTCTTAAAAGATTTACGTCATCGTTTGGCTTATCAAGAAATTGAACTCCAATTAACCTCAGAAGCCATCAATTGGCTAGCGGATAAAGGTTATGATCCGATTTATGGAGCCCGTCCTTTATTACGTTTTATTACTAAAGAATTGGAAAATCCATTAGCTAAAGCGATTATAGCGGGTGATATTCTGCCAAACTCACTTGTAAAAGTGGATTTAGCTAATGATCATTTGCAATTTGAAGGGTTAGCATCCGGTAATTAATTGCCAAATCTTCTAATTAAATCTTTTACTATAAGTTAAGGTCCTGATTGATTATCAGGGCCTTTTTTACAATTAAACTAGTGAAAACATACCTTCTAAATGGTGTAAAAAGGACTAAAAGATGCTAGAATAGAATGCATGAGAAAGGGGAATGCTTTTGAAACAAATTGATAGATTAGATAAAATTGTTGTTCGCTACATCTTTTTAATTGCTGGTTTAGTCTTAGCAATCTTTAATTATGATGTGATTTTTTCATGGATTAATCGTTTAGGCCAAGTTTTTTTACCGATTCTTTCGGGCCTCGCGATTGCTTATGTTTTAAATATTTTAATGGTGCGTTATGAAGACTTGCTAAAGAAAGTCTCAGATAAAAGTTGGATTAAACCCTACCGACGCCCGATCGCCATTCTTTTGTCTCTTATAACAATTATTTTAGTATTGTTATTTGTCTTAGGCTTGGTCTTACCACAAGTTTACAATGTAATTACAGAGTTTATTACAGCTGTTCCCTTTCAAATTACACGCATAGAAGAAGCACTTACCAATCTTGAGAAAATGTTACCAGCAGAATCGATGGAATTCTTAGACCGTTTTGAAATAAATTGGGCTGATATTCTTAAAAGTATTCAAGATATGGGAAATCGATTTATCACTGGAGTAGTAAATACCACCCTCTCTACGGTCGGTTCTTTAACTTCTATTATTATTAATGGAGTATTGGCCTTCATTTTCTCTATCTATTTACTGTTATCGAAAGAAAAACTAATGGACCAATTTTTAAGAATCGTTACCACTTATACTAGTAAGCCGGTATCACGCAGAATATTTTATGTGTTAACGACATTGAATGACTCTTTTAAACATTTCTTTACAGGATCTGTGATTGAAGCAATCATATTAGGTTTTTTAGTTACCGTAGGTATGTGGATCTTTAGATTTCCTTATGCTGGAATGATTGGATCTCTAACTGGTTTCTTTGCTTTGGTTCCTATGCTAGGCGCTTATATTTCAGGAGCTATTGGTGCCTTATTAATTTCAGTGCAATCGGTTCCCCAGGCATTATGGTTTATTATCTTTATCATTCTCATCCAGCAATTCGAAGGAAATGTCATTTATCCACGAGTTGTGGGAGGATCGATAGGATTGCCAGGTATGTGGGTTTTATTCGCTGTAACCATTGGCGGGGGACTATACGGAGTAGCTGGTATGTTGCTAGGAGTTCCGATAGCTTCCGCTATCTACAAAATAATTAAGCGCGATGTCCTAGAGCGTGAGACTTATTCTTACGAAGAAAGACAAAAGTTATTACATATTGCTAAATACGACTCTTTTAAGCAAGTAGCTGATGATAATCAAGAGTCAAATCAAGATTTTAATTAATTTTATTAAACTCCCTCCCTGATTTAGGCACTGCCCCCAAATAGTGAGGCAAACATAAAAACACCTCCGTTGAATTCGTGTGAAATGAATTTAATGGAGGTGTTTGATTAGGGTTAATCACCTAGCTTACTCTGCAGAAACAAAATCGAAATGTATTGAAATGAAAAATGAAGGCCGGACTAATAATCAAATAATAGATGAATGAAACATTAAGAACACGTCTCAAGTAAAAATTTGCTGGCCTTGGGATCGTTAAAGTCAAACCTAGCGCTTCAATCAAGCCGGCGGTAAACAATAGACTTATGGCAAAGGATTCGAAGAACTTAGCGAGATAAATCCACTCAAAATCGAATTAAAACGCCAACAAGCAGCCTAACAAAGGTGTTTTTATTCTGTCCTATTTATGGGGTGCAGTGCCTACCCTTAATTAGGAGTTTTTATTTAAATATGAAATTATAAGACTTTAGTTCGCATGATTTTGCTACTAATGAAAGCAATTTCATGATATAATTTAACTAAAGGAGGTGGTTTCATGCTTATAAGTTTTTTTCTAGCAATTAGTGCTTTAGTAGTATCATTATATACGCGCTGGACTTGGTTATTATGGTCCATTGCAGCTGTTCTTTTTGCCATGTTTTTTGGGATAGAAGGCCAAGCAATATTGCACTATTTAATCTTTATGATTGGTGTCATATTGCTGATTCTTGAGGTGTATATACCAGATTTAGGTTTAACAGGATCAGTTGGTTTAATCGCTTTTATTTTAGGTATATGGTTAAAGTTTCAAGATTTATCGACTGTTACTCTAATTGTATTAGCTAGCTTAGCGATTGTTCTCATTTTATTCTTGATTTTTAATAAGATGGGTTACAATTTGCAGTTTAGTCCCGATTTTATCTTGGATAAAGCAATTAACAAAGATGCAAATTCCAATTCAGAGACTAAGGATCATACTTATCTTGCAAGCTTAGTTGGTAAAGAAGGAATAACGGTAGGAGGCTTGAGGCCGGTTGGTAAAATAAAAGTCGATGATCATTATTTTGAAGCATACAGTCTAGAAGAGATGATAGCTGCTAACCAACCGATTAAAATTGTCAAAGTTGTTGACAAAAAAATTTATGTAAGGAGCGAAATGAATGGATAATTTTTATCTGGATGAAGGGTCACCCATAGTGATGACTGTAGTTATTATTTTATTACTGATTTTCTTGATTTCAGTGTTCTTAAGATTTGTTCCAATTGGCTTATGGGTAACTGCTTATTTTTCCGGCGCTAAAGTTTCAATAGGTGATTTAATAGGGATGCGCTTAAGAAGAGTTAAGCCTGCTTATATTGTTAATCCCTTAATTAAAGCCACCAAAGCCGGTGTACCGATTACAACTGATCAATTAGAAGCTCATTTTTTAGCAGGTGGAGACGTTAACCAAGTGGTTGATGCCTTGATAGCTGCCCAGCGTGCTAATATTGATTTAGAGTTCGAACAAGCTGCCGCTATTGATTTAGCAGGGCGAAATGTTTTTGAAGCCGTTCAAGTTTCAGTTAACCCGAAGGTTATTGAAACACCGGTTATTGCAGGTGTAGCTATGGATGGTATTGAAGTTAAAGCCAAAGCTAAAGTTACTGTACGTGCTAATATTGAACGATTAGTAGGTGGTGCGGGTGAAGAAACAATCATTGCCCGTGTAGGGGAAGGTATTGTAACGACTGTAGGTTCAGCTTCGACCCACTCCATTGTATTGGAAAATCCCGATTCCATTTCGCAAACAATCCTTAGAAAAGGTTTAGACTCAGGAACTGCTTTTGAAATACTTTCGATTGATATTGCTGACGTTGACGTCGGACGTAATATTGGAGCTAAATTACAAACCGATCAAGCGGAAGCAGATAAGAAGATTGCTCAAGCTAAGGCTGAAGAGCGTCGTGCAGTAGCCGTTGCTCAAGAGCAAGAAAATATTGCCGAAGTTCAGAAAATGCGTGCCAAGGTGGTTGAAGCGGAATCTCAAGTTCCTCTAGCTGTTGCTGAAGCCTTCCGTAATGGGCGTATCGGTATTAAGGATTATTATGATTTAGAAAATATTCAATCAGATACACAAATGCGTGAATCGATTGCAAAAAGTGGTACGCCACATAATAATGAAAATGAGTGATTATAATGGGATTTTTTGAAATAATAATTCTGGGATTTATTATCAACTATTTCGGTTCAAAAATAAAAAAAATGAATCGTCAGAATGGTTCTTTTGATTCCATTAAGGATAAAATGTTTCAAAGTTTAGATCAATTAGAAACAACTACTTATCATGAAAAGTATCCCAATCTCGATAATTTCTTTGAGACCGATGAAGAATCAGAGAAAAAATTTGAATCAGAAGTTAATAAAATTCAAGAAGGAAAGATTGATGTAGATTCTCAAACAATCGATCGTTTAAAAAGAAAATATCGAAAGGATATTCAATCTTTTTCTAACGATTTAAAAAAACAAGTAAATCAATTGATTGAGCAAGGTCCTCAAGCAGTTAAAGATAAAGCTATTCAATTGTCGGCATATCACCCTAACCGTGAAAAATTATTAGAAATTGCTAAATACTACGAGGATTTTGTGAATGAATTTCAAGAGCATCCTAGCAAAGGAGATTTAATCGCTAAATCTTCAACGGTTACCCAAGATTTTAATGATTTTTCTGATATGGACTATGAAATGGAACAATTCATTATTGAAGGGGAAGAGTTAGCTGAGTTTAGTCAACCAATGCAGGTTCAACGATTAAGCTCTCGAGAGGATTCTACCAACCATTCCAATCAGTTAAAAGAAGCCATTATATGGTCAGAAATTCTAGGACCGCCTAGGTCTAGAAAATAAAAAAATCCTATTCTGTTATTTATCAGAATAGGATTTTTTTTTATCGCTGCCAAAGGCATTATAAAATACTTTTACCATTTGTTTAAAGTTCTTTCGCGCTTCGATAATCGATTGATTGAGATTTATTAAATGATATTGTCTTAAATAATTTCTAAAAAATTGAATATACTGTTTAGCAAAATCACGCAAATCCTTTTGCAAGGATGGGTCAAATTGTCTAAAACGGTAATGAACTTTGTTAAGATAATAGGTTGGCTGATTAATGAGTTGGTTAATCGATTGCGCTTCACAGGCATCAATTAAGTCAATTAGAGCAGAGATAATACGTTTTCGTCTAGCGGGAGAGTTTCGCAAGATCCAGTTTTTATTGATTTGATTGATACTTTGGCTGGTGATTGTTAATTGTTTCGCTCGTTGAAATTGTTTCCCTTCAATTTTCCAATTTGCTAGATTATGTTGCATCAGTCCACGCTTTTTACTTTTAATTATAATGGCTTTTTGATCATGGAAAAGCAAGTTACCAATAATACTATCTTCAGGAATAATACGGATATGCTTTTGGTTCACACGTTTCATCTTATTTTGACGCAAGTTAACGGTATGAAAGCCAGGTGAATCCAAAGTGTAAATTATTTTAATCTGACTAATAGTTTCAAGAGACATTTGGCTAGCTGCATAGAGAGCTAAGTGGCCTCCTTTAGAATGTCCTCCTAATATTAAATGACTGGTCGGATGAGCTTGAATGACTTTTTCAAGGTATTGGCTCGCAATAATTTGTGCCGGAATGGATGATTGGTAGGTGAGGATGATATCCTCCTTCCAACCTACTATCATGTCATCGGTGCCACGAAAAGAAACGAAAAGAAAGTTGTTTCCTAAATCTACTAATAGAAAGGCTGACTGAGTTTCTAATTTAAAGTCTATTGAGTTTAAAAAACCACTAATTCTTAAATTTTTAAACCGACGATAGTCTGCGATTTGTTTAATCAGTTGACTCCTAAAAGGATTGGCCATTGTTTGATCGGTTTCTTGAAAATATTGGTTAAAGGGTTGGTATAGTCTAGCTAGATGCTTAAAAGTTAAACCATCTTTAAAATCCATTGAATCGGTAAAAAACCGATCGATAGGGAGGTAGGTTAGTTCTAAGATAATCGCAGCATCTAGTTCATTAAAGGGTTCCTCTTGAAAGCTTAATTGACCATATTGCTCTAAATAAGTATATAATGATGACATGCTGACACCTCCTAGCTCTTAGTTTAGCCGAATGGAGCGTTATAAAGCAAATGTATGAGTGAAAAAAGTAAAGTTGAATTAAAACAGTTTAAAAGCAAAAATTCATTTGCATTTTTTGATCGAATAGCTTATATTTATAAGAGTGCTTAGGCACAATTCACACGTTAGTGGATAGTTACTAGGGTGCTCTCATGAGTCTAATAGCTAAATGAAACTAGCGGAGGAAAATACAAAACCAAAAGGAGTTTATAATATGGCAGTTATTTCAATGAAACAATTGTTAGAAGCTGGTGTGCACTTTGGACACCAAACACGTCGCTGGAATCCTAAAATGAAACGTTACATCTTTACAGAACGTAACGGTATTTACATCATCGACTTGCAAAAAACGGTTAAGTTGGTAGATGAAGCATATAATTTCATGCGAGATGCAGTTGCTGATGGTGGCGTTGCTTTGTTCGTAGGAACTAAGAAGCAAGCTCAGCAAGCAATTGAAGAACAAGCTGAAAGAGCAGGTCAGTACTACATTAACCACCGTTGGTTAGGTGGCTTATTAACAAACTGGGATACCATCCAAGGACGTATTCGTCGTCTAAAAGCTTTAGAGCAAATGGAAGTAGATGGAACTTTCGATGTGCTTCCTAAAAAAGAGGTCGGTGAATTACGTAAAGAGTGGGATCGATTAGAAAAATTCTTAGGTGGTATCAAAGATATGCCAAGAATACCTGACGTGATCTTTATCGTAGACCCACGCAAAGAGCGTATCGCGGTTCAAGAGGCTCGTAAATTAAATATTCCAATTGTTGCGATGGTGGACACTAACTGTGACCCTGATGAGATTGACTATGTTATTCCAGCAAACGATGATGCCATTCGTGCCATTAAATTAATTACAAGCTCTATGGCAGAAGCAACAATTGAAGCAAATCAAGGTCAAATTGACGTGGACCCTGATGAGCAAGGGAATAGCCAATTCTTTGATAACTTATTTGACAACAAGGAAGAAAATACAGAATCAGAAGAAGCTGAAAGCTCTCCAGCGACTGAAGCTGAATAAATAAATTAAGAAAAGCTGTCAAAAGTTGCCAAGCATCTTTAGACAGCTTTTTTATGAAAATACATACATTAGGCTTTAGCAAGCTGAATAATTTTGATATAATAATTAAGGTAGCACATTATTGAATGATATTTCCAAGGAGGATTTTATAGATGGCAAAAGTAACTGCAAAACAAGTAAAAGAATTACGTGATATGACTGGTGTTGGAATGATGGATGCTAAGAAAGCCTTAGTTGAAGTTGATGGAGATATGGACAAAGCAGTCGACTTATTACGTGAAAAAGGACTTGCAAAGGCTGCTAAGAAAGCAGACCGTATCGCTGCAGAAGGTTTAACTGCAAGCTATATTGATGGAAATACTGCTGCATTAGTTGAAGTAAACTCTGAAACAGACTTTGTTTCAAAAAATGACAAGTTCATTACATTAGTTAATGATATTGTAAAAGCTGTTGCTGAAGGTAAACCAGCTGATATGGAAGCAGCCAATGCCTTGGAAGTTAATGGACAAACAATCGCAGAATTAATTACAGAATCAACTATTGTAATTGGTGAAAAACTTTCTTTCCGTCGCTTTGCCCTTTTAAATAAAGGGGATAATGATGTCTTCGGTGAATATTCTCACCAAGGAGGACGGATTGGTGTTTTAACTGTCGTTGCAGATTCTAAAGATGAAGATGTAGCTAAAGACGTTGCGATGCATGTTGCTGCAATCAACCCTAAATACCTAAATCGTGAAGATGTAGATGCTGAAGTAATTGAACGCGAAAAAACTGTTCAACGCGAGCTAACATTAAACGAAGGCAAGCCTGAAAAGATTGTCGACAAGATTGTTGAAGGTCGTATGAATAAGTTCTACGGCGAAATCGTATTGAACGAGCAAGCTTTCGTTAAAGATGGCGATCAAAAAGTTGCAGATTATGTTGGTGCTAAAGGGGGTAAAGTTACTGAGTATGTACGTTTTGAAGTTGGAGAAGGAATTGAAAAACGTAAAGATAACTTTGCTGAAGAAGTAGCCGCTCAAATGGGCAAGTAATTTACAACATTTAATAGAGACCCCAGTTTTTGCTGGGGTCTTTTTAAAGGAAAAGAAGGGTGAGAATAATGGTTAAAACAAAATATCAAAGAGCAATTCTAAAACTGAGTGGAGAGGCTTTAGCAGGTGAAAATGGATTTGGCATTGACCCTGCGACAGTCCGTTCAATTACCCAACAACTTAAAGAAGTTTATCAATTAGGCATTGAAATAGCTATTGTTGTAGGGGGCGGAAATATTTGGCGTGGATCGATTGGTGCTGAAATGGGAATGGACCGGGCACAAGCAGATTATATGGGTATGTTAGCAACTGTAATGAATGCTTTATCCTTGCAAGATGCATTAGAAAATCTGGATGTCCCCTCAAGAGTTCAAACATCTATTGAAATGCGTGCTGTAGCTGAGCCTTATATTCGCAGACGTGCGATTCGTCATCTTCAAAAGGGTCGAGTAGTTATTTTCGCTGGTGGTACAGGTAACCCTTATTTCACAACAGATACCACTGCTGCTTTGAGAGCGGCTGAAATTGAAGCAGACGTTATTCTGATGGCTAAAAACAATGTGGATGGTGTTTACAGTGCAGATCCAAAGACGGATGAAACAGCTACTAAATATGAAAATTTAACCCACTTGGATGTTATCTCTAAAGGCTTAAAAGTAATGGATTCTACGGCTTCTTCCTTGTCTATGGATAACAACATTCCATTAGTTGTCTTTAACTTAAACGAACCTGGGAATATTAAACGTGTCATTCTTGGTGAAAATATTGGAACAACTGTTGGAAATAATCATGATTAGTTCTAACTTTTCTTACAATGCTTAAATATGGTATAATAAAATAACTATGGATCATATAGGAGGAAGAAAATGGCTGCTGATAATATATTAAAAAATACTGAAAGCCGAATGCAAAAATCAATTGAAGCTTTTCAACGTGAATTAGGAACTATTCGCGCTGGAGTTGCTAATGCTAGTATTTTAGACCGTGTCATGGTTGAATACTATGGAACACCTACGGCATTAAACCAGTTAGCTTCAATTAATACACCTGAAGCAAGAATGTTAGTAATTTCACCTTATGATAAGAGTTCGCTTCAAGATATTGAGCGTGCAATCATGATGAGTGATGTGGGAATTACACCTACAAATGACGGTGAAGTTATTCGTCTTGTGATACCTGCATTGACTAAAGAAAGACGAGAAGAATTAGTTAAAGTAATCGGTAAAGAACAAGAAAATGCAAAAGTTTCAGTAAGAAATATTCGTCGAGATGCAATGGATGAAGCTAAGCGACTTGAAAAAGATAGTGAAATTACTGAAGATGAATTAAAACGTTATGAAAAGGATATTCAGCAAATAACTGATAATGCGACTAAGGAAATTGATCGCCTAACTTCAGTTAAAGAAGATGAAATCAGAAATAACTAAAAACTGACCAAAAATCAAGTCAAGAAGTCTTGACTTGATTTTTTATTATGAATGACTAGAATTTTATGATTAAACAACTTCTTCTAGTTTTCTTTTAATATACAATTTCTTTCTGCTATAATTAAAAGGTATTTATGCTACTGAAAGGAAACAACCATGAATTTAGATAATATGAAGATCCCTAACCATGTTGCAATTATTATGGATGGTAACGGTCGCTGGGCTAAAAAGCGTTTTTTACCTCGAGTAATGGGGCATAAAAAGGGAGTCGAGACCATCAAAAAAATTACTATTCGTGCACATCAACTTAAAATCAAGGTATTAACGGTTTATGCTTTTTCTACAGAGAATTGGGCGCGTCCCAAGGATGAAGTGGATTACTTAATGTCTTTGCCAAAAGACTTTTTTGAATCCTTCATGCCTCAATTAATGGAAAATAATGTTAAAGTTACCTATATTGGTAATGCTAATCGTTTACCTGAAGAAACTAAGAAAATCTTAGATCGAGCAGTAGAAAAAACGCAGGATAATAGTGGATTGATTTTAAACATTGCTTTAAATTATGGTGGACGTCAAGAGATAGTCCAAGCCATTCAAAGTATTAGTCAGGCAGTTTTAAAAAATGAAATAAAGCCAGAAGAAATTACCGAAGAATTAGTTGATCAGTCTCTAATGACTCAAGATCTTGCTTCATACTCAAATCCAGACTTGATGATTCGAACTTCTGGTGAATTAAGACTCAGCAATTTCTTATTATGGCAATTAGCCTATAGTGAATTCTATTTTACAAAGGTCTTATGGCCTGATTTTTCAACTGAAGACTTTGATCAAGCGATTGCAGCTTATAGTGAAAGACAGAGAAGATTCGGTAAAATCTCTTAAATGTTAGAAAGGAGTAGGGATCAAAATGAAACAAAGAATCATTACAGCAATTATTGGGATCTCTATTTATCTACCATTTGTCATCTTGGGTGGGAAATGGTTTAGCTATTGTATAATGTTGTTGGGTGCAATAGCCTTGTACGAAATGGCTGAGATGAAAAAAATCGATTATTTAAATGAAATAGGCTTAATATCAACTTTAGCCTTAGCCTCGGTCCTCTTACCAGAGAAATATTTTGGTCCTATTTTTTCTGAAGCAGACCCCTTGATGATTTTTTATTTAGCAGGAATGTTATTGTTGATTTTGACGGTTTATAATTATCAACGTTTTAATTTTGTAGATGCATCCACTTTAATTTTTGCTTCGCTTTATATAGGTTTTGGCTTTCGTTATTTAATAATGATTAGAGACCTTGGTTTAACGACTATTCTATATGTTCTTTTGGTGATTTGGTCAACGGATACTGGAGCTTATTTAATAGGTAGAAAGTATGGGAAGAATAAGCTGGCTCCCAGAATAAGTCCTAACAAAACAGTAGAAGGAGCTTTGGGTGGCGTAGCAACCGCTTTTGTAGTCGCTAGTATTTACAGTCTCTTTTTTACGGTTGAAATAAAAAACCCACAATATCTTGGCTTTTTAACCATTCTTATCTCTATAGCTGGTCAGTTCGGTGATTTAGTAGAATCCGCCTATAAGAGAGACTTTGGTGTGAAAGATTCGGGCAAATTACTTCCAGGACATGGGGGAGTATTGGATCGTTTTGATTCAACAATATTTGCCAGCATCATGTTTGTTGTATGGAATAACTTTTTAGGTGTTTAATTAGAAATGGAGTAAGCGATGTTAAAAACAGTTTTAGTTTTCTTAATTATCTTTTCGATTATTGTGATTATTCATGAGTTTGGGCACTTATATTGGGCTAAAAAAGCAGGCATCTTAGTGAGAGAATTTTCACTAGGGATGGGACCTAAAATCTTTTCAAAACAAGCCGAAGATGGGACAACCTACACTATTCGTGCTTTACCAATGGGAGGTTATGTTCGTTTAGCTGGTTTAAATGAAGAAGCTGAAGTTCAACCGGGACAATCTTTAGGTTTAACTTTCAATGAACAAAATAAGGTTATTAAAATTAACCTTAGTGAGACTAGTGATATCAATGAACTACCTGTTCGATTAGATAAGGCCGATTTGGTAAATGAGATGACTCTTGAAGTTTATGAACAAGGGGAAGATTATCTTAAAACTTATCATGTCCATCCTCAAGCAGAAATCATTGAAAAAGATGGAACCATTATTCGTGTAGCCCCCTTAGCAACGCGTTATGAATCAGTTCCAGTTTGGCATAAGATTCTCACTAATTTTGGTGGGCCTCTTAATAACTTTATCTTATCGATTGTTGCTTTTGCGATAGTCGGTTTAATGCTTCCAGGAATTCCTACCACTACCAATCAAATAGGTCAAGTGGTTGAGGGCAGTCCTGCTGCAGGAGCTGGTTTGCAAGCTGGGGATCGAATCACTAAAGTTAATGAAGAAGAGACCAAAGATTGGCAAGGCTTAGTGGATTTAATTGCCCAATACCCTAAAGAGACAGTACGATTAGAAATTCAAAGACAAGACCAAGTCATTAAAAAAGAACTCCAATTGGAGGAGAATGAATTGGGGTATGGTTCGTTAGGAATTACCGTCAGTCAATCGACATCGCTTAAAGATCGTTTGTTTTTTGGTTTTACAGCTACCTATCGAACTTTCATCATGGTCCTTTCGGCCTTAGCCACATTATTTTCACGTGGTTTTGATTTAAATATGTTAGGAGGACCTGTGGCAATGGCTCAGGCAACTAGCACGGTTGCTAATGAAGGCTTGATCGATATGGTTGCTTTTCTTGCCTCCTTATCCACCAATCTAGGAATTGTTAATTTATTACCGATACCGGCATTAGATGGAGGAAAAATTGTCCTGAACTTAATTGAATTAGTTAGAGGTAAAGCTCTCAGCCAAGAAAAAGAAGGTTTAGTTACCATGGTAGGGGTTGTTTTAGTATTGATTTTGATGATTGCAGTTACTTGGAATGACATTATGCGAGCATTTTTCTAGGAACAAAATCCCTGTCTTTTACGGGTTTTTTTAAGTGATGCATTGTAAAATTAAATGCGACACAAGTAAAAAGAAAGGATTCATATGAGCAAAGAAAAAACTTTATTCGATGTTTTATTGGAGCAACTAAACATTACTGATCCAGACATTCTAAGTGCATTAGCAGGAGGTCAAATTGAGCAAGTGGAGGTTTTAGCAGACAGCCAACGCTGGATTTTTCATTTGAGATTCCCACAGCGGATTCACCCAGACCTCTATTACTTATTACTAACTACTATGCGACAGGCTTTTGCTCAAATAGTAGAAACCGAAATATGGTGGCACTTTGATAAGGCAGAAACTGATAATAGTCAGTTAATTGAGGATTATTGGGAAAAAATAAAAACTGTTATTATGAATGAGACACCTTTTTTAAGAGTTTGTTTACAAGATGCCTCCATTTCTTATGATGCAAGTACAAAACTATTTGAAATAGGTTTAGCGAGTCAGAGTCAAGTAGATACATTTGATAATAAATACGATCACATAATTAAAAGACACTTTGATCAAGTAGGCTTTAAAGGAATAAAAATCATTTACTATGTTGATCAATCCTTAAGCGATGCCACTCATTTAACAACTAAACAGCGTTTAGAAGAATTGGATCATCAAAACCTACTAGAAGCGATTGAAAATGAAGAGAAAAAACAAGAAAAGCAGAAACAATCAGTCAATATTAGTGAAATTAAGCCAGTAGGAAAAGACATCCCTAATATCACAGCTACTCCTATTATTGATTTGCCAGAAAATCAATACAAACAAGTAATCGAAGGTTATGTCTTCGCCAATGATATCCGTGATTTACGATCGGGAGAAATTTTATCCATCATGAAAGTGACGGATTATACTTCCTCTGTGGCTGTCAAATTAATTTCTGGACGACGCTTAACTAAGGAGCAAATTCATCAGTTTCAAGTAGGAGACTGGCTGAGAATGGAAGGGGATATGGTCCCAGATAATTATTCTGGTGAGCTAGATTTTAGGCCTCGTTCGATTCGTAAGTTAAATCCTAAAAAACGTCAAGATAGCTTTGAAGGTCAAAAAAGAGTAGAGCTCCATTTACATTCTAATATGTCTCAAATGGATGCGACCAATAGTGTTTCAGATTATATTAAAACAGCGGCTCGATGGGGACATTCAGCTATAGCTATTACCGACCACGCTGGTGCTCAAGCTTTCCCAGAAGCTTATTATGCGGGTAAAGAAAACGATATTAAAGTGATTTACGGTATTGAAGCTAATATTGTTAATGATGGTGAAGCTATTGCTTATAATGAAAGTGATCATGATCTTTCAGAAGCTAATTATGTTGTTTTTGACGTGGAAACGACCGGATTATCCTCTGTCTATGATCGTATGATTGAATTAGCTGCTGTTAAGATGCACAAGGGGAATGTAATTGATACTTTCGAGGCCTTTATTAATCCTGGTCATCCACTTTCATCCTTTACAACAGAACTGACAGGCATTACCGATGCAATGCTAGAAGATGCACCAAGTGAAAAAGAAGTAATAGACAAATTTTTAGCATTTACACAAGACACCATTTTGGTGGCACATAATGCTTCCTTTGATATGGGCTTTATTAATCAAGCCTATGTGCGTCATGGCATAGCTATGAATAATTTACCAGTGATTGATACACTTGCCCTATCAAGGTTGGTAAACCCTAATATAAAAGGACACCGATTGAACAATCTTGCCAAGCGTTACGGTGTAACTTTAGAACAACACCACCGAGCTATTTATGACTCGGAAACAACGGGTCATATCTTGTTTAAGTTACTAGAACAAGCCAATGAGCAATATCAAATGACCCACCATAATCTGTTGAATAAAGAGATGGGTAAAGGTGATGCATATAAACAGATAAGACCTTTTCATGCTACTTTAATTGCTAAAAATCAAGCAGGTCTCAAAGATCTCTTTAAATTGATTTCTATTTCCAATGTGGAGTATTTTTATCGCGAACCCAGAATACCACGGTCTGTCTTAAATCAGTATCGAGAAAATTTACTTGTCGGTTCCGCTTGCTCCAATGGAGAAGTTTTTACAACCTTGATGCAGAAAGGTTATCAAGAAGCTAGTGAATTAGTAGGATATTATGATTATTTAGAAATTCAACCCCCTTCTGTCTATGACACCCTGATTGAAGAAACATTGATTAGATCTCGTGAAGATTTATTTAAGATCATGCAAGGAATGGTTAAGCTAGCCAATGAACATAACAAGTTACTAGTGGCTACTGGAGATGTTCACTACCTAGAAGAACGGGATTCGATTTACCGTGAAATATTACTCAAGTCTTTAAAACGCAATGCTAATCGCGACCTCCATTTCCCACCACTCCATTTTAGAACGACTAATGAGATGCTAGAAGAGTTTTCTTTCTTAGGAGAAGATTTGGCTTATGAATTAGTGGTAACTAATTCGAATAAAATAGCCGATTGGGTCGAAGACGACATTGAAGTGATCCACTCAAAACTATTCACACCAAATATTGAAGGCTCTGATCAAAAAATTCGTGATTTGGCCTATGGCAAGGCCTACGAAATGTATGGAAATCCTTTACCAGAATTAATTGAAAAAAGATTGGAAAAAGAATTACATTCGATTATCTCTAATGGATTTGCTGTTATTTATTTAATTTCGCAAAAGCTGGTTCTAAAATCCAACCAAGACGGCTATCTAGTTGGGTCAAGGGGATCCGTAGGTTCTAGTTTTGTAGCGACAATGACTGGAATAACCGAAGTTAATCCTTTAGTGCCACATTATTACTGTCCGGATTGTCATTACAACGAGTTTTTTAAGGATGGCTCAGTTGGATCAGGTTTTGATCTACCGCCTAAAGCCTGTCCATCATGTGGCAAAGATTTAAAGCGAGACGGACAGGATATACCGTTTGAGACATTCTTAGGTTTTAAAGGGAATAAGGTACCCGATATTGATCTTAACTTTTCTGGGGAATATCAACCGCAAGCTCATGCTTATACTAAAGTTTTATTTGGAGAAGACCATGTCTTTCGTGCGGGGACTATCTCCACCGTTGCACAAAAGACGGCCTTTGGTTATGTGAAGGGTTATCTTGAAAATACCATGACCCAAGTGCCTCAAGCTGAAAAAGAGCGCTTGGCTAAAGGAATTGAAGGGGTGAAACGAACAACCGGCCAACACCCAGGTGGGATTATCGTTATTCCTGAGTATATGGATGTTTATGACTTTACGCCTATACAATTTCCAGCCGAAGATATTCATTCAGAATGGCGCACGACTCACTTTGACTTCCATTCTATTCATGATAATGTGCTGAAATTAGATATATTAGGACACGATGATCCGACCATGATACGTTTCTTACAGGATATTTCAGGTATTGATCCTCAAGATATTCCATTCTCTGATCCTGATGTGATGTCTTTGTTCTCAGGTCCTGAAGCCTTAGGTGTCACAAAAGAGCAAATTTTTTCTGATACAGGTACTTTAGGGGTACCAGAATTTGGGACCAGTTTTGTCAGAGGGATGCTGACTCAGACCAAGCCGTCAACTTTTGCGGAGTTGTTACAAATTTCTGGTTTATCGCATGGTACGGATGTCTGGTTGGGCAATGCTGAGGAGTTGATTCAAAAGAATATTGTACCCTTAGCTAAGGTAATTGGTTGTCGTGACGATATCATGGTGACGCTGATGCAATATGGATTAGAAGATTCCTTAGCCTTTAAAATAATGGAACATGTTCGTAAAGGAAGAGGGATTCCTGATGACTGGCAAGCTGAAATGCGAGCGAATAATGTTCCAGAATGGTATATCGACTCTTGTCTGAAGATTAAGTATATGTTCCCTAAGGCTCACGCGGCTGCATACATCATGATGGCACTGAGGGTGGCATACTTCAAAGTTCACTATCCTAAATTCTATTATGCGGCTTACTTTTCGGTAAGGGCATCAGACTTTGATATCATTGCCATGCATCAAGGCAAGGAAATGGTTAAACATCGCTTAAGAGAAATTATGGCCAAGGGAATGGATGCTTCAGTAAAAGAAAATAGCTTGCGAACTGTTTTAGAACTAGCGAATGAAATGCTAGAAAGAGGGATAACTTTCCAAATGATTAATTTGGAAAAATCAGACGCCACTAAATTTATTATCGATGGCGAGAGTTTGATCCCTCCTTTTAGAACAATTCCTGGTTTGGGAATAGGGGCCGCTAAATCGATTGTAGAAGCTAGAGAGCAAGCAGCCTTTATTTCTAAAGAAGACTTACAAAAACGTGGTAAAGTTTCAAAAACAATTATGGAATATTTAGAAGAGAATGGTGTTTTAGCTGATTTACCAGATGAAGACCAGCTATCACTCTTCTAACTTGTTGATGAATAGATAATATGATATACTCTATTTAGCAAATTATTCGAGGAGGAGTGGGCGGAAACGCTCGCTCTTTTATTATTCAACCAAAATAAAAATGAAGAGGTGAATTGATGAGTATTGTGATAGACAAAGTTCAGCCGCTAGTGGAGCCAATTATCGCATCCTTAGATTGTCAACTTATTGATATTGAATATCTAAAAGAAGGAAAGCATTGGTTTCTCCGTATCTATGCTGATAAGGAAGGGGGCATTGATTTAGATCATTGTGCTTTAATTTCAGAAAAAATTTCTGAAGTTTTAGACACTATGCAACCAGATCCTTTTCCGGAAGCTTACTTTTTAGAAGTTTCCTCACCAGGAGCTGAAAGACCTTTGAAAAATGAAGATCAAATTCGGTCAGCCATTGGTGAATATGTCCACTTTGATTACTATGCCCCTCAATACGGTGAAAAACAACATGAGGGCGTTCTTTTAGATGTGACGGAGGATTATTATCTATTGAAGGTTCCAATTAAAACAGTCACTAAAGAACTTGAAATTAATAAGAAGGGTGTCGCTAAGGCAAGACTTGCTGTTAAGTTTTAGCAAGATGAGATAGGAGAGTTAAGTGTGAGCAAAGAATTAGTAAATGCCATGAAGGTTCTTGAAGCAGAAAAAGGGATAAAGCCTGAAGTTATTAAAGAAGCTTTAGAGTCTGCTTTGATTTTGGCCTACAAAAAAAATTATGATCAAGCACAAAATGTGGAAGTTGTTTTTAACGAAGAAACCGGCGATATTAAAGTTTATTCAGTTAAGGAAGTTGTGGATATCAATTATGATTCTACTTTAGAAATTTCTCTAGAAGAAGCTTTGAAGATTAATCGTGCCTATGAAATAGGAGACAAGATTAAATTTGAAGTGACTCCTAAAGATTTCGGAAGAATTGCTACTCAAACCGCTAAACATGTCGTTATGCAAAGAATACGTGAGGCTGAAAGAGATATTATTTATGATGAATTTATTGTGCATCAAGATGAAATTTTAACAGGAATCATCGAACGTTCAGATGCTCGCAATGTTTATGTGAACTTAGGTAAAGTTGAAGCCATAATGCCGGCTAGTGAACAGATTCCAACTGAGCAATTTCAAATGGATGAACGGGTAAAAGTATACGTAGTCAAGGTAGATAAAACTAGTAAGGGGCCACAGATTGTTGTTTCACGCTCACATGCTGATTTCCTTAAAAGATTATTTGAGCAAGAAGTTCCGGAAATCTACGAAGGTGTTGTGGAAATAATCTCAATTGCTCGTGAAGCGGGCGACCGTTCGAAAGTTGCAGTTTCTTCGCGTGATTCTAATATTGATCCAGTTGGAACTTGTGTTGGTCCGAGAGGATCTCGAGTTCAAAGTATTGTCAATGAATTAAATGGTGAGAATATGGATATCATTCAATGGGATGAAGACCCCTCTACCTTCATAAAAAATGCTATGAATCCAGCAGAAGTGATTAATGTTGTGTTTGATGAAGATAATCATTCTTGTATTGTTGTGGTACCAGATTATCAGTTATCCTTAGCCATCGGTAAAAAAGGACAAAACGCTCGTTTAGCAGCTCGTTTAACTGGTTATAAGATTGATATTAAGTCTGAGACTAGCTATCAAGAATATTTAATTGAACAAAAAGCAGTTGAATCAACTGGACAAGAAGAATTAAATCTTGCAGAGGATTTAGATAATCTTGAAGAAATGCTTCAAGAGACTTCCAGCCAGTTAGATGACGATCCAGCAGAAGCTGATTTAGAATATCGTGAATCGGCAGAGGAATCACTTGATGAAGAGCTGGAGCAAGCGTTTGAAGAAACTGAAGAATCAGAGCAAGAATAAGCACTTAATTTATTAACATCAAAGGAGGATGGAAATGAGCCAAGCGAAAAAAAGAAAAGTTCCCATGCGCAAATGTGTTGTTACTGGTGAATCTCATCCCAAAAAAGATTTAATCCGTATTGTGAGAACCCCAGAAGGTACCATTGAAATAGACCCAACTGGTAAAAAGAATGGACGAGGAGCCTATATCTCCTTGGATCCAGAGTTAGCCATACAAGCGGAAAAGAAAAAAGTTTTTAATCGAACATTTGAAATGGAGATTGATAAAGAGTTTTATCAAGAACTTTATCGCTTTCTAGACCACCAAAAGGCGCGAAAAGAACTACTATGAGCCCAGAAGAAAAACAACTCAATTTATTAGGTTTGGCTCAAAGAGCCTCTAAGTTAATTTCCGGTGACGATTTAGTCACTAAAGCCACAAAGAACAAAAAAGTTAAACTTTTGATTTTAGCGATTGATGCCAGTGATTCCACTAGTGATCGCTACCATCGTTTGGCTAGTGAAAAAAAAATAGCCATTAATCATCGTTTTACAAAATATCAAATCAGCCATGCAATCGGCAAATCACGCACAATTTGCGGCATAACCGATCGAGGAATGGCTGAAAAATTTTTATCTTATGTGACAGGAGAAAATACAATGAATAATCAATAATACAAGATAGGAAGGTGTTTGTATGAGTACTATTCGTATATATGAATTTGCTAAACAAAACAATATGACTTCAAAAGAAGTCTTAGTGCTTGCTGAAAATAATGGTTTTGAATTTAATAGCCATATGTCCTCGGTAACGCAAGAACAACAAGAACAATTAAAGAAAGCTTTACAAAATAAGAAGACTAGTGGTAAACAAACCAAAAAGGATGTTAAGAAGACGGAAGCTACTAAAGAATCAAATCAAAAAAACAATCAACACAAAGATGCCAAGCAGCGCAAGGATGAAGACAAGTCGAAAGCTTCTAAAAAGCCTTCTTCTCAAAAAGATTCTCAAGCACAAGGTCATAATACAAACCCTAACACTAAGTCTAAAAATCCTAATGAAAAGGCAGCTTCTAAGCAAAAGAAATCAACTGATAGTAAACAAGCTGTAGAGGGTCAAAAAGCAAATCAAAGCAATCAAAGTAATTCTTCAAATAAATCCACTGGTGGATCCAAAAGAAGTCGTGGCGATCGCCGTCGTGGCCGTCGTGGTAAGCAAAATAGTAACTATCAAAAAGAGTCTAAAGGCTTAACAGCTCGTAAGCATAAAGACCTTCCAGAAGCGTTCTACTATACTGAAGGAATGAATGTACAAGATATTGCTAAAGGCTTCCACCGAGATGCAACTGAAATTATTAAAAAACTATTGCTACAAGGGGTAATGGTCAATCAAAACCAGGCACTTTCTAAAGAAGTGATTGAAATTATCTGTTTAGAATATGGCGTTGAACCTATTGAAAAAGTTGTTGTTGAAGTTTCAGACTTAGATCATTATTTTGAAGAAGCTGCTGCTGATGATAATCAAAGCATTCGTCCACCAGTTGTTACAATTATGGGTCACGTTGACCACGGAAAAACCAGTCTCTTGGACTCCTTCCGCCATTCGAGAGTGACTGAAGGAGAAGCTGGTGGAATTACTCAACATATTGGTGCCTATCAAATTGTTTTAAATGATAAGCCAATCACTTTTCTTGATACGCCAGGACATGCTGCCTTTACAACCATGCGTGCACGTGGTGCAGATGTGACTGATATTACAATTATTGTTGTTGCAGCAGATGATGGCGTGATGCCTCAAACGGTTGAAGCGATTAATCATGCCAAAGCTGCAGATGTACCGATAATTGTAGCGATTAACAAAATTGATAAACCTGAAGCCAATCCAGATAAGGTAATGACCGAATTATCTGAACATGGTATTATTTCTGAGGACTGGGGTGGCGAACATATCTTTGTTAATATTTCAGCTAAATACGGGACTAATTTGGATGAGTTATTAGAGATGATTCTTCTGGTTTCAGAAGTTCAAGAATTAAAAGCTAACCCAGACCGTTTAGCTTTAGGTTCAGTCATTGAAGCGCGCTTAGATAAAGCTACCGGTGCCACTGCGACTTTATTAGTTCAACATGGTACCCTACATATAGGGGACCCAATTGTTGTGGGTAACACCTATGGTAGAGTAAGAACAATGGTCAATGATCAAGGGCGTCGTATTCGCTCAGCTGGTCCATCCATGCCGGTGGAAATTACAGGCTTGAATGATGCTCCTCAAGCAGGAGACCAGTTTGTGGTCTTTGAAGATGAAAAAACAGCTCGTCAAGTTGGAGAAGAAAGAGCTCAGAAGGCTCAAGAACAACAAAGAGACCTTAAGAAGAAAGTTACTTTGGATAATCTTTTCGAAACCTTACAAGAAGGTGAGTTAAGATCAGTTAACGTAATCCTAAAAGCAGATGTACAAGGTTCAGTAGAAGCATTAGCTGCTTCATTGATGAAAATAGATGTGGAGGGAGTAAAAGTTAATATTGTCCATCAGGCGGTAGGAGCAATTAATGAGGCTGATATTACTTTAGCTAATGCCTCATCAGCAATTGTGGTAGGATTTAATGTTCGACCAACTCCTCAAGCAAAACAACAAGCAGAAGAAGAGCAAGTAGATATTCGTCTCCATAACATTATTTACAATGTAATTGATGAAATTGAAACAGCTATGAAAGGAATGCTGGACCCTGAGTATGTTGAGGAAGTAACAGGGCAAGCAGTAGTACGTGAAACCTATTCTGTTTCTAAATTAGGCACCATCGCTGGTTCATTTGTTTTAGATGGCTTCATTCAACGCACGAGCAAGGTACGCTTGATACGTGATAACATCGTTATTTACGAAGGAGATCTAGCCAGTTTGAAACGTTTTAAAGATGATGCTAAAGAAGTAAACAAAGGATTAGAATGTGGAATTATGATTGAAGGCTATAATGATATCAAAGTCGATGATATTATTGAAGCCTATCGCATGGTCGAAGTTGAACGTAAATAAAGGAGTATGAAATGGTTAAATATCGTATAGGACGTGTTCGTCAAGAAATAATGCGAGAAGTTAATGATATTCTTCTAAAAGAGATTAAAGACCCTCGTGTTGAAGGGGTTACTATTACTGATGTAGAGCTTACAGGCGACTTACAAAATGCTACAATTTTTTATTCTACTTTAAGTGATAAAGCCGGAGAAAGACAAAAAACAAGTGATGGTTTGAAAGCAATAACAGGTAAAGTTCGCTCGGAACTTGGAAGTCGTTTAAGTCTTTATAAGGTTCCCGAAGTTAAATTTGAAAGAGACCAATCAGTAGACTATGGTAGTCGAATCGATTCATTATTAAATCAATTGCATGAATCTGAATCTTTTGATGAAGCAAGCTCAGTTCAGACTGAGCAATAATCTTAAGTTTTCACAAATCAAGAGCTGTTTTTTCACTGCTCTCATTAAATGAGAGGCGGTAAAACAGCTCTTTTATTCTTGTAGAATTAAGAATCTTGCTTGGAAGCAAGTGCCAATTAAAGTATAATCATAATTGTTATTAATAAAGGGGTTGGCTTGAATGAACGGAATTGTCGCTGTTTGGAAAGAAAAGGGCATGACGAGTCATGATGTAGTATTTAAAATGCGTAAGATTTTTCAAATGAAGCGTGTAGGCCATTGTGGGACCTTGGATCCTGAAGTTGAGGGCGTTTTAGTTGTCTGTTTAGGACAGGCAACCAAGTTAGTTGAAATACTAATGGATAGCAAAAAGATCTATCAAGGAGAAGTCACTTTAGGTCAAGCCACCGATACGGAAGATGCCCAGGGACAAGTTATTGCAAAGAAATTAGTAGAACAAGCCGTTGATGATCAAGTTATTGATCAAGCTATGGCTTTATTAACAGGCAAAATCAGGCAGATTCCTCCTTATTACTCGGCGGTCAAGGTCAAAGGGAAAAGACTCTATGAATATGCCCGAGCAGGTATTGAAGTAGAAAGGCCTGAACGTCAAGTATCTATCGACTACTTCAAGCGTTTAGCTCCGTCACAATATCACACCAGTGAAAAAAGGCAAACTTTCTCCTTTGAAGTAAAGTGCAGTAAAGGGACCTATGTCAGAACCTTAGCGGTAGATTGCGGTAAGTTATTAGGATATCCTAGCCACATGTCCCAATTAGTGCGAACTCAAGCAGCGGGTTATCGTCAAGCGGATAGTTATCGCTTAGATGAATTAAGGCAATTAGCAGAAAAAGACTCCTTAAATACAGCTGTTCACCCCATTGAAACGGCAGTTTCTGACTATGCAAAAATCCAACTAAATCCAGAACAGTTTACAGACATTAAACATGGAAAAGTTTTAGACATTAATTATTTTAATGACAGGCTTATTGAACCAACTGCCTTATTTTATCAAGACCGTTTGTTAGCAATTTACGGCCCACATCCTAGCAAAGAGAATTTAATAAAACCTATTAAGATGTTTCCAATGGAAGGAGTTTAAGCCTTGCAGACAATTTATTTAGCACATCCTTACGATCAAGAACAACTATATGACCAACCAGTCGTTTTAGCTCTAGGCTTTTTTGATGGTGTTCATTTAGGCCATCAAGAAGTTATCAAAAAGGGGCGTGAATTAGCAGATCATTATCAAGTCCCTTTAGCCGTCTTAACTTTTAACCATACTCCTCGTCTTGTTTATCAACAGATCCATCCGAATCACTACTTTTATTTAAGTGATAACCCTCGTAAAATAGAACTGATGGAGGTTAATGGAGTAGATATTTTATATATTGCTGAGTTCACTTCAGCCATGGGAGCTCAGAGTCCACAAGAGTTCGTGGACAGCTACATGGTTAATTTGAATGCCGTTCATGTGGTGGCAGGTTTTGACTATACATACGGTCTGAAAGAGATAGCTAATATGCAAACTTTAGTCGACCACAGCCAGGGACGCTTTAAAATTAGCGAAATTCCTAAAAAGACAATCGGTGACCATAAGATTTCTTCAAGTGAAATTCAATACCAGCTATCAAATGGTAATATTGATTTAGCTAACCAAGAATTAGGTTACATTTATGAAACCAGAGGACTTGTCATCAATGGCTTAAAAAGAGGGAGAAAATTAGGATTTCCAACAGCGAATGTGGCAATGGATTATGGTCAGTTAACACCTAGCATAGGGGTGTATATTGTCGAAATTTGTGTTCAAGGCCAATGGTATATGGGCATGGCATCTATTGGATATAATATTACCTTTGATGATGTGAAAGAACTCTCCATTGAAGTTTATATTTTAGACTTTGATCGTATGATTTATGGGGAAAAGGTTCGTATTAAGTGGCATCATTACTTACGTGGAGAGATTAAATTTGATGGTATTGAAGGTTTGATTAATCAACTTGAAAAGGATCAAGACCATACACGGGCGTACTTTAAATAATCAAGGATCGATAGATATAATTAGCACTTTCGAATTGAGAGTGCTAATTTTTTTAATTTTATGGGCATAATCCCTTGACAAAGGTGATGGAGGATAGTAAGATAGAGACAGTTAGCACTCGATATGAATAAGTGCTAATAATGTGAGGTGATTGATCATATTAACAGCCAGACAACACCAAATCTTAGAATTAATTGTTCGCCTTTATGCAAATTTAGAGGCACCAATCGGGTCAAAGACTTTACTCAAGGAGAGTTTTCTTGATATAAGTCCGGCAACTGTTCGTAATGAGATGGTTGTTTTAGAAAAAAACGGCTTTCTGGTTAAGGCACATACATCAAGTGGTAGAATACCTTCTTATGAAGGCTATCGTTATTATGTAGATCGTCTGATCACTAAAATTGAGAATGATTCATGGGAGCAATCCTATGAAGCAGATCTCAAAGCAGTTAGCGAAATCTTCTTAAATCGCCGACAAGAGAATTTTAAGATGGCGAAAATTGCTGCGGATTTATTGGTCTCATTAACTGGATTACCTTGCTTGGTTTTTGGACAGAATAATGAAGAGCATCGAGTGGCTGACTTTAAGTTAGTGCTTTTAAGTAACCATCAAATAATGGCTATTTTATTATCGGATCAAGGACATGTGGAAAATAAAATGTTCCAAACCTTATATCCGGTTGAGGATGATGATTTACGTCAAATGCGTTCAATTCTTAATTCAGAATTGCGAGGTATTACATTAGAAGATGCTTATCAGCGGACTAAATTAACTATTCCGATGATTATGCAAAGACAATTGTCAACTTCGATTGATTTTTCTCCTTTAGTTGAGAAGTCAATTCAACAAGTTAAAGGAACGCGTTATTTTGTTTCTGGCAAGAATAATCTTTTTGATTGTTTGGATCAGCGTTATTCCAACAATGAATACAAAAAATTATTCAATTTGATTGATGGATCGAATGAATTATTTGATCTCTTTGAACAACGTCAAGATGGAATCGAAGTTCTTTTCGGACAAGAGTTTGCTCCGCAAGGGATGCGTCATTTATCTTTAGTGACGGGAACCTTCACACAAGCCTTAAGCAAAATGTCTTTAAGTATCTTAGGACCTTCGACGATGCATTATTCACGCATGATTGTCCTTATGGAGCAGATATTAAAAGAATTTAATCAATAAAGGAGGTCATCAAGTGACAGAAGAAAATAAAAAGAGGAATGACAAGCAATCTTCTGCAGAACTTAACGATGAAAAAGAAAAGTTAGTAGAAGATGAAGTCATTGAAAGTTCAGCAGAAAAAAATCAGGATAGTCTGAATAATGATGTAAATGATGTAAATGAAGAAACTGAAGCAGCGCCAGTAGAGGAAGTTTCTTCCATTGAAGATGAATTAAGAGAAAGTATTCAGAATTTGGAGGATCGAAATTTACGTCTACAGGCTGAAATTGCTAATATGCAACGATCTAATAGTCGTGAAAGACAAGAAGCTGCTAAATATCGATCTCAATCTTTAGCTAATAAATTAATTGATGCTATTGATAATCTTGAACGCGCTTTGCAAATCAAAGCAAGTTCAGAAGAGAGTCAAGCAATCCACAAAGGGATCCAAATGGTGTATGATCAAATCTTACAAGCATTTAAAGAAGAAAAAATTGAAGTGATCAATCCCTTAAACGAAACATTCGATCCAAATTATCATCAAGCGGTAACCACCCAACCAGCGGCTGAAGGACAAGACACTGATATTGTAGTGAATGTTCTACAAAAAGGATACATCCTTAATGATCGCATCATTCGCCCGGCCATGGTAATTGTGTCCGCCTAATTATTAAGCACTTAGTTTTAACCAAAATAAATTTTTAAAGGAGTAGATTATATGTCTAAAATTATAGGTATTGACTTAGGTACAACAAACTCTGCTGTTTCCATTTTAGAAGGTGGAGAAGCAAAGATTATTACTAACCCAGAAGGAAACCGTACCACTCCATCTGTAGTAGCTTTCAAAAATAATGAGATTCAAGTGGGTGAAGTAGCTAAGCGTCAAGCAGTTACAAACCCTGACACAGTAGCTTCCATCAAACGTCATATTGGAGAAGATAACTTTAAGACTGAAATGGGTGGAAAGAGCTATACACCTCAAGAGATTTCAGCTATGATTTTACAACACTTGAAATCATTTGCTGAAGATTACTTAGGCGATAAGGTTGAGAAAGCAGTTATCACTGTTCCTGCTTATTTTAACGATGCTCAGCGTCAAGCAACTAAAGATGCTGGACGTATTGCAGGTTTAGAAGTTGAACGTATTGTTAACGAGCCAACCGCTGCAGCTTTAGCGTATGGTTTAGATAAAACCGATGCTGAAGAAAAAGTCCTAGTCTTTGACTTAGGGGGAGGAACTTTTGACGTTTCAATCCTTGAATTAGGCGATGGCGTATTTGATGTATTATCTACAGCAGGGGATAATAAACTAGGTGGAGATGACTTTGATAATAAAGTTATCGACTTCTTAGTTGAAGAATTTAAAAAAGAAAACTCTATTGACCTTTCTAAAGATAAAATGGCTTTACAGCGCCTGAAAGACGCTGCAGAAAAAGCTAAGAAAGATCTTTCTGGTGTGACTTCTACACAAATCAGCTTACCATTTATTACAGCGACAGCTGATGGGCCATTACACTTAGAAACAACTTTAACTCGTGCTAAATTTGATGAGTTAACGCATGACTTAGTAGAAAGAACTAAAGGGCCAGTTCGTCAAGCCTTGAAAGATGCTGGTTTAAGCAAATCTGAAATTGACGAAGTAATCTTGGTAGGAGGATCGACACGTATTCCTGCTGTACAAGAAGCCGTTAAGAAAGAAACTGGAAAAGATCCTAACAAATCGGTTAACCCAGACGAAGTAGTTGCTATGGGTGCAGCTATCCAAGGCGGCGTTATCTCTGGTGATGTTAAAGACATCGTTCTATTAGATGTTACGCCATTATCACTTGGTATCGAAACAATGGGTGGTGTATTCACTAAATTAATTGACCGTAACACTACTATCCCAACTTCTAAATCACAAGTCTTCTCTACAGCAGCTGACAATCAACCAGCAGTAGATGTTCACGTTTTACAAGGTGAGCGTGAAATGGCAGCAGATAATAAGACTTTAGGTCGTTTCCAATTAACTGATATTCCAGCAGCACCTCGTGGCATTCCACAAATTGAAGTTACCTTTGATATTGATAAAAACGGTATTGTGAACGTTTCAGCCAAAGATTTAGGTACTCAAAAAGAACAAACGATTACTATAAAATCTTCTTCAGGTTTATCCGATGAAGAAATCGAACGTATGGTTAAAGATGCTGAGGCAAATGCTGAATCCGATAAGAAACGTCGTGAAGAAGCTGATTTACGCAACGAAGTCGATCAAATGATCTTTACAACTAATAAGACTATCGATGAATTGAAAGATAATGATAACATTTCTGAAGATGAATTGACTAAAGCAGAAACAGCTCGTGATGAATTGAAAGCAGCTGTTGAAGCAAATGATTTAGAAGAAATGAAAACAAAACGTGATGCATTAAATGAAGTGATTCAAAATCTATCCGTTAAACTTTACGAGCAAGCTGCTCAACAAGCTCAAGCTGCTCAAGAAAATCAAACAGATGCCTCTGATGCTCAATCATCTTCTGATGATAATATTGTCGATGCTGACTTTGAAGAAGTCGACGAGTAATTAAGACATACTTTAGCAAGAGTCTAGGCTAAGTCCTCGACTCTTGTCTTTTATCAGGAGAATTAAAATGTGTAAGGAGGGACAAAATGGCAAATAAAAGAGACTATTATGATGTCTTAGGTGTATCTCGCGATGCCAGTGATGCTGACATTAAAAAGGCTTATCGTAAACTGTCCAAAAAATACCATCCGGATATTAATAAAGATGCAGGAGCTGACGAAAAGTTTAAAGAAGTTGCAGAAGCTTATGAGGTCCTAAGTGATAGTCAAAAGCGGGCTGCTTATGATCAATACGGCCATGCTTCAACGGATCCTAACTTTGGAGCCGGCTTTGGCGGTGGTGGTTTTGGTGGCTTCTCTGGTGGTGCAGGCTTTGGCTTTGAAGATATCTTTGATACTTTCTTTGGTGGATCTGCTGGAGGAGGACGAAGAGCCAATGCTCCTCGTAAGGGTAATGATCTACAATATCGTATTAATTTAACCTTTGAAGAGGCTATTTTTGGTAAAGAAACGACCATAAAATATAATCGTAATGAGGAATGTCATACCTGTCACGGAACAGGTGCCAAGGAAGGCACTGAGCCCGTTACTTGCCACAAGTGTCATGGCACAGGGACTATTCAGGTAGAACGAAACTCTCCTTTTGGTCGTGTGATGACGCAAACCACATGTGATGTCTGCGGTGGGACAGGTAAAGAAATTAAAGAAAAATGTACCACTTGTCATGGTTCTGGTATAGAATCCGTTAGTCATTCTGTTAAAGTGACTGTGCCAGCAGGTGTTGAAGAAGGTAATCAAATTCGCCTTTCAGGACAAGGTGAGGCGGGTTCAAATGGTGGACCTTATGGAGACCTTTATGTAGTTTTCCATGTTGAACCAAGTAAGGAATTTAAACGAGATGGTACGGAAATCTATTACACGCTACCCATCACTTTCTCTCAAGCGGCCTTGGGTGATGAAATCCAAGTTCCAACGGTACATGGTAAGGTGAAGTTAAAGGTTCCAGCTGGCACACAAACAGGGACCACTTTCCGCTTAAAAGGCAAAGGAGCACCGAGTGTTCGCTCAGGTTATACGGGAGATCAACAAGTAACGGTTAAAGTCGTTACTCCTTCTAAACTGACTGACAAACAGCATGAATTATTTAAACAGTTAGCTAAAGAAATGGGTGCTAATGTTAAAGAGCAAGAAGGTGGCTTCTTTAATAAGATGCGTGATATTTTTCATGGTGAATAAAAATAGGCTAGCATCAGGGTATTCAATATGCTCTGATGCTTTTTACTTGCTTAGAAAAGTTTTAAATCAATTGGAATCAAAATAAGATTGATTAGCTTCTAGATAGGAAATTTTAAAGAATAAATAAAGATTTTATTGAGTAGTTCATTTATTAAAATACCATAGTGAAAGAAAACTATTCAAAATCACTCATTTTTGATAAGATAGACCTTAGCTATTGATAAGAGGCTTGAAAAGGAAGTGAAGTCAAGTGAATATAGAAGAAATGAAGAATAGACAAGAAAGAATCCGTAATTTTTCGATAATTGCGCATATTGACCATGGTAAATCCACACTAGCTGATCGTATTTTACAACAAACACATACAGTGGCTGATCGTGATATGCAAGAGCAATTGTTAGATTCCATGGACTTGGAAAGAGAACGAGGAATTACCATTAAATTGAATGCAGTGGAACTGACTTATCGGGCTAAAGATGGCATTGATTATATTTTCCATTTAATCGATACCCCTGGTCACGTCGATTTTACTTATGAGGTTTCAAGATCTTTGGCTGCTTGTGAAGGAGCCATTCTAGTAGTCGATGCAGCACAAGGAATTGAAGCCCAAACCTTGGCTAATGTGTATTTAGCAGTGGATAATGATTTAGAAATATTGCCTGTTATTAATAAAATCGATCTGCCTTCAGCCGATCCTGAAAGGGTTCAAAAAGAAATTGAAGATATTATCGGCATCGATGCCTCAGAAGCGGTTTTTGCTTCTGCCAAGTCAGGCATCGGTATTGATGAGATTTTAGAGCAAATAGTTGAGAAAGTTCCTGCACCAATGGGAGATATAGAAGACCCCTTACAGGCTCTTATTTTTGACTCTGCTTATGATGCTTATCGTGGGGTTGTTTTAAATATTCGAGTGATGAATGGTATGGTCAAACCAGGTGACACCATCCGTCTAATGAGTAATGGTAAAGAGTTTGAAGTGATTGATGTTGGAATTTTCTCACCGAGTCCTCTCAAAAGAGACTTCTTGATGGTAGGAGATGTTGGCTATCTAACCGCAGGTATAAAGACCATTCAAGATACCCGTGTAGGAGATACTATAACCCTAGCGGATAATCCAGCTGAGGAGGCCTTGGATGGTTACCGCAAATTAAATCCAATGGTTTTTGCCGGTCTCTATCCGGTTGACTCGGCCGATTATAACGACTTGCGGGAAGCACTTGAAAAGTTACAATTAAATGATGCTTCTTTACACTTTGAACCAGAAACATCGCAAGCCCTAGGCTTTGGTTTCCGAACAGGCTTTTTAGGTTTACTGCATATGGATGTTATTCAAGAAAGACTTGAGCGTGAATTTGATATTGATTTAATTACCACTGCTCCGTCAGTTATTTACCGTGTTGAAAAGACGGATGGGGAAGAGCTTTTGATTGACAACCCATCTGAAATGCCAGATCCAACAGAGATTGATAAGATTTTTGAACCTTATGTAAAAGCGACTATTATGGTACCAAATGATTATGTGGGCGCTGTAATGGAACTATCTCAACGCAAGCGTGGTAACTTTATTACGATGGATTATCTGGATGATTTCCGGGTAAATGTAATTTATGAACTACCAATGGCTGAAATTGTGTATGATTTCTTCGATAAGTTGAAATCATCAACCAAAGGCTATGCTTCCTTAGATTACGAATTAATTGGCTATAAAGAGTCTAATCTAGTAAAATTAGAAGTTTTACTTAATTCTGATGTCATTGATGCCTTCTCGATTATAGTTCATAAAGATTTTGCCTATAATCGCGGTCGTGCTTTAGTTGAAAAACTAAAAGGGATTATCCCACGTCAAATGTTTGAAGTACCTGTCCAAGCAGCTATTGGACATAAGATCATCGCACGAACAACCATTAAGGCTTATCGAAAAGATGTTACAGCTAAATTATATGGTGGGGATGTCTCCCGTCGTAAGAAGTTATTAGAAAAACAAAAAGAAGGTAAAAAGCGGATGAAATCAGTCGGTAACGTTGAAATTCCACAAGAAGCTTTCATGGCTGTCTTACAAATGGATGAAGAATAAAAGAATAACGGTTCATAAAAACCTATCTTTGAGAATTCAAAGATGGGTTTTTCTTATTACTATAAAGCAATATTAATTTTCATTTTGAACCAATCCCTTTTAGAGAACGTAAGTAAGCTACTTTTATGATAAATAATCAATTAAAATCTTTTTAAATAAGTATAATAAAAGTTTTTGTTTTCAGAAAACTCACTGTCTTTTCATAAAATATTGAAATGCTACAAAGTGATGTGTATAATTTTAAATTAGAAAGCGCTTTGATAAAGGAGGTTATTGAATGATTGAAGGAATAAAAGGGGAATTAATTGTTTCTTGTCAAGCTTTAGAAGATGAACCTTTGCACAGTTCTTTTATCATGTCACGAATGGCCTTAGCTGCTAAAGAAGGTGGAGCTAAAGGTATTCGTTCGAATTCAGTTGAAGATATTAAAGCAATCAAAGAACAAGTCGATTTGCCAATTATTGGCATTATTAAACGGGTTTATGATGGGGCTGATGCTTTTATTACACCTACGATGACTGAAGTGGATGAGTTAATGCAAGCAAGGCCGGAAATCATAGCAATTGATGCAACTGCATCTACGAGGCCATACGGAGAATCATTAAGTGATTTAATGGTAAAGATTAAAGAAAAGTATCCCCAACAAAAGCTGATGGCTGATTGTTCAACCTTAGAAGAAATGAAAATGGCTGAACAAATTGGTTTTGATTATATTGGTACAACCTTGGTAGGTTATACTCAACAAAGTAAGAAAGATAAGATAGAAAGCAATGATTTTCAACTCATCCGTCAAGCGGTTGAAACAATCAACAAACCAATTATTGCTGAAGGTAATATTGATACTCCTGAAAAAGTAAGACACGTTTTAGAGCTTGGGGTATATAGTGTAGTAGTTGGTTCAGCTATCACTAGACCTCAATTAATTACAAAAAAATTTGTCGAAGCTATTCATAACCAATAGATTAATAGGGGGAAATAAAATGACAAAAAAAACAGCTAGAGAAATCAAAGGTATTATCTCAGCCCTCTTGGTACCCTTTGATTCAAAGGGCAAAGTTAACGAAGCAGGGCTACGTCAAGTAGTCCGTCATAATATTGATAATATGAAGGTAGCAGGGCTATATGTAGGAGGCTCAACTGGTGAAAATTTCTTATTAGATATGGCCATTAAAAAACAAATTTTTGAAATTGTTAAAGATGAAGTGAAAGACCAAGTGAAACTCATTGCACAAGTTGGTGGTCCCAATGTTTATGAAGCAATTGAACTCGGTAAATTTGCGACAGATTTGGATTATGACGCAATTTCAGCAGTAACTCCTTTTTATTATAAGTTTTCATTCGCTGAGGTTAAACAATATTATAAAGATATTACAGAAGCTGTTGATAATGACTTAATTATTTATTCAATCCCAGTTCTTACAGGTATTAATATGGGGATGGCAGAATTTAAGGAATTATTTGAATTAGACAATATTGTTGGTGTTAAGTTTACTGCTGCAGACTTTTTCTTATTAGAACGATTACGTAAAGCGTTTCCAGATGTACTAATCTATTCAGGTTTTGATGAGATGCTTTATCCAGCTGCTATCTATCATGTTGATGGAGCAATCGGATCGACATATAACGTAAATGGTTTGCGAGCTCGTGGCATTTTAGAAGCTGTCAATGAGGGCAACCATGAGAAAGCACTTAAGCTACAAAATGAGAGTAATGATTTAATTGAAGCAGTGCTAGCAAACGGTTTATATCCAACTCTTAAAAGTATTTTACAATTACAGGGTGCGAATAAAGGGGAGTTTTTAAGTCGTAAACCGATGGCTTCGATGACAGCCGACCAAAAAGAAGAAGCAGAACGAATTTTTAAAAATTATTTATAATTAATTAAAAAGACTTAGGTAATTAAAGAATATTTTATATAGCGTTATGCTTCATTAAGCATGTAAAATTGAAAAGGAGTTTAATAATGGCACAAGAAGGCTTTACAACAATCGATTTTATTATTTTAGTTATTTATTTAGTAGCTGTTTTGTTTGCAGGATTACTGTTTTCTAAGAAAGATATGATTGGTAAAGAGTTTTTCAAAGGAGATGGCTCAATCCCTTGGTATGTAACTTCGGTTTCTATTTTCGCAACCTTGTTAAGTCCGATTTCTTTCATGACTTTAGCAGGTAACTCCTATAAGGGAACTTGGCTATTGTGGTTTGCGCAATTAGGGATGATTATTGCAATTCCTTTTGCTATAAAATTTTTCCTGCCTATTTATGCCAGAATGGATATTGATACTGCTTATGATTATTTAGAGCAACGGTTTAACTCTAGACTTTTGCGAGCAATCGGTGCTATTTTGTTCATTATCTATCAAATTGGTCGTATGTCTATTATTATGTATCTACCCTCTGCTGCTTTAGCCACATTAACTGGAATCTCAGTCAATTGGCTAATTGTGGTAATGGGTGTAATTGCGATTATTTATTCTTATACTGGTGGGATTAAATCAGTTTTATGGACCGATTTTATTCAAGGATCTGTTTTGTTAGTAGGTGTTGCTGTGACTCTAGGCTTTTTAGTCAAGGACTTAGACGGCGGTTTCCAACCAATCATGAATTTGTTAGCTAAAGACAAATTTATTGCCCCTCACGAACCGATTTTTGATCCGAACCTTTTAAAATCTTCTATCTTTTTACTAGTTGTTGGCGCTGGCTTTAATACACTGTCATCTTATATTTCAAGTCAGGATATCGTGCAACGGTTCACTACCACTCAAGATATTAAAAAATTGAATAAAATGATGTTTACCAATGGTGTCTTATCTATTTTTATTGCGACTATGTTTTATCTTATTGGGACGGGATTATTCGCTTATTATCAATTACAAAATCCGAGTGATCCTGGCGCTTTAGTAGCTCAAGATCAAGTGTTTACTTACTATATAGCCTATCGTTTACCAGTTGGTATTACCGGTGTTCTTTTAGCAGCTATTTTTGCTGCCAGTCAATCAACTCTATCGACAGGTTTGAACTCTGTCGCTACCTCATGGACATTGGACATACAAGAGGTGATTTCTAAGAATTTAGATGACGCCAAACGAACTCAAATTGCGCGTTGGATTTCTTTAGGCGTTGGAATTTTCTCCATTATTATCTCAATTATTCTTGCACACTCTGATATTAAATCAGCCTATGAATGGTTTAATGGATTCATGGGACTCGTTTTAGGGGTTCTAGGTGGAGTCTTTATGCTAGGGGTATTCTCTAAAAAAGCTAACAAAATTGGTGCTTATGCTGCACTAATTGTTTCAAGTTTAGTAATGATTTTCATTAAATACGGTCTTCCTGCAGAAAAGGTAAGCATTTGGGTTTATTCGCTTATTTCAATAGGCGTATCTTTAATTGTCGGTTATCTTGTATCGATAATGGTTAAAGATGAGACATCGACTGCTCCAAAATTCACCACTGTCTATGATATTTCTGAGATTAAAGCGAATAATGACTGGTTGGTAAGACATTAATGAAACTTTATGATTTAAATCAAATAGATCAAATCAAGCGAGAAGCTATACTAAGAGTCATTAACTTTTAAAAGAAAATAATGACTTAAGTGATTGCCAGCTTGGTCCCATATGATTTCCGATGACTTTTATTTTAATATCTTAGAATAGGAGATTACGACAGATGACCATAGAGTTTGGCAAAGTTATCCTAGCTATTTTGATGTATTTGTTCCTATTAAAGGTCAGGAAAAAATTTGGCATAATTTTAATGGAAATGTTCAATGAAAAGATTATGTAGAAAAGGATGGCTGGCAAAAACCTCACGCTCAACCATTATCGGAATGAATCATTCAGCCTGGACAAATCTTAGTTTTTGATCGTGAAGATGTTCAAAATTGTTGACCAGATAGAAACAATTAAAAAAGCTGTTTTTAAGGGGAAATATGAACTGTGTAACATTTTAAGTAGGGAAAGGGCTAAGCGTCTTTTCCCTATTTTTAAGGTGGTAGGTAAGGTAAAAAATGAATAATTAGTAATAAGGCCATTAAATGATGACTACTCTAAAAATAGAATAAGATATATTATTTCTATCACTGTAATTTTGTATAAGAGGAAGTGAAAAAATGCATATACTAGCGATTGATATTGGCGGTACAACGATAAAAAGTGATGTTTATGATGAGAAGGGGCATTCTTTTAATTATTTTAAAGAAGAGGAAACACCGATAGATTCCTTAAAAAAATCAAATCATATTATGGAATATGTTTTAAATTTAGTTGGTGAAACGATTAAAAGACTTAAGCAAATCAACAAAAAATTAGAGGGTGTTGCTATTTCTTCAGCAGGGGTAGTCGATCCTGAACAAGGAAAGATAGTTTATGCAGGTTATACAATTCCTGACTATGTAGGAACTGATTTTAAGCAAGCCATTAACCATCACTTTGATTTACCTTGTGTTGTTCTAAATGATGTCAATGCGGCAGCTTTTGCTGAATTTTCAATTGGAGCTTTTGCATGCAATAGTTCATTAGTTTGTTTGACTATTGGCACGGGTGTTGGCGGGGCTTTAATCCTTAATGGTCAATTGTATCATGGAGAAGGTTTTTCTGCCGGCGAAGTTGGTTACTTACCTGTTAATGGTAAAAGATTTCAAGATGTAGCATCGACGACTGCTATGCGTCAATACTTTGAACAGCTCACTGGAGAAAGTAATACTAATGGAAAAATAATTTTTGAAGCCTATAAAACTAATCATCCAGCCGCAATCGAAACAATTAACTGGTTTGCTGAAAACTTTTCAGAAGGATTACTTCCAATTATTTATTTGATAAATCCAGAGTACATTATTTTAGGAGGCGGTATTATGAATCAACATAAAATATTGTTACCAATTATTTTAGAAAAATTGGCTGCAAAAATTGAAAATAATATTTTTCTGCCTAAAGCTATCCTAGCTGCAAAGTATAGTAATGAAGCTGGAAGAATTGGAGCTCTTTACTACTTTATTAAAAAGTATGGAGTTTGTTCTACAAATTAAAAACTAACTCAAAACTATTCTTATGAGTTGACCCCAAAAGTTCGAGTTAAAAACTAACTTTTGGGGGTACTTTTATGTCTAAAAATAGGCTTCTGAATTGAAAATGAAAGTGATTGAAGGGTAT